>SEGN01000271.1 GCA_004211245.1 Variovorax sp. | reverse complement strand
GCCGTCAACTACGCGGTCTACGTGCTCGTGCTGCACGCGCTTTCGGGACCGTGGGTCGCGGCCATCGGCGTCGCATGCGGCAGTGCGGCGGGGCTGGTCGTCAACTACCTGTCGGCGCGTCACCTGGTCTTTCGCAAGCGGCGCTGACCTACCGACAGGCGCGGCCGCGGCGCTTATCGTCGGGGCATGGCGTTTTCCAAAGCCCGACTGACCGGGTTGCTCACCACCCTGGCCACCCCGTTGCGTCCGTTGATGCCGCTCTGGCGCGCCGGCTCGTTGTGGAGCGAGGCGGACGGCCTGCGCATGAGCGCCGCGATGTCGTTCTACGGCATCCTCAGCCTGGCCCCGCTGCTGGTACTGCTGGTGGCGGTGCTGGGCTGGTGGCTCGAGCGCGACTTCGTCGAGACCCGCCTGATCGGCGAGATCAGCGCCGTGGTCGGCCAGCGCGGCGCCGAGGTGGTCAAGCAGGCCATCGCCAGCGCACAGGAACCCAAGGAAGGCATCATCGCGTCGGTGATCGCCTTCGGGCTGCTGATCTCGGGTGCCACGGGCGTGTTCGCGGAGCTCCAGTCCGCCATCGAGCGGCTCTGGCGCCACGGTGGCCCACCGGCGCCGGCCGTGCCCTGGTGGCACACCGCCTCGCTGCGGCTGCGCGGGCTGGGCTACATCCTCGCTTTCGGCTTCCTCCTCATGATGTCGCTGGCCGTCACCACCGCGCTCAACCTGATCACCGACTGGGCCGGCACCTGGTTGCCGATGGAGTCGCTGCTGAAGGTGCTGAACGAGGTGATCTCGTTCGCCTTCGTCACCGGCCTGTTCGCCGCGCTGATGCGCCTGAGCAGCGGCCCGAAGCCGTCGCTGCGCTACCTCGTCATGGGCGGCGCGGTCGGCGCGATCCTGTTCACCCTCGGCAAGCACCTGCTCGCCTGGTATCTCTCGACTGCGGCCGTGGTGTCGGCCTACGGCGCAGCCGGCTCGCTGGTGGTGCTGCTGATGTGGATCTATTTCTCGTCGGCCATCCTGCTGTTCTCGGCCGGCTGTGCACGTGCGGTATCGGACGATGCGAAGGCACGGGCCGCCGCTGCATCCGGTGACAACTGGAAACCTGCAACCGACCCCAACTGACAGCCAAAAGCGCCGGGCTCATGCAGAGTGGGCCCATGTTCAAAGCCGAATCGTCACCCGTGGCCTGCCCGTCCTGCGGCAAGGCCAACTCCGCGCGGGAGAAATTCTGCGTCGCCTGCGCTGCACGGCTCGGCGAGGAACCGTCGATCGCTCGCACCCGCTCCCCGGCACCCGCGTCGTTGCCGCGCCGCGACAGCGGGTTCGATGCACCGCGCACGGTCCACTCGCAGCCGGCGGCGCTGCGTGCCGCACCGGCGGAAACGGCCGGCTTCTGGTTCAAGTTCTGCATGGCAGGGTTGGTGGTCATGCTCGGCTTCCTCGGCTGGGCGCTGTACGTGATGACGGGCAGCAAGGCGCCGGCCCCGTTGCCTGCAGGGCCGTCGGGCGGGCCGGCCCTGTCGTCGGAAAGGCTGCCATTGCCAGCCGCTGCGACGGCAGCGCCACCGCCGGTGACCGCCGGGGCGCCGGCCGCTGCCGTGCCCGAGCCTCCTGCCGCCGCACGCCCGGCGCCAGCGCGACCGCCCGAAACGCGGCGCACCGCCGAGGCATCGCGTGCCGCCGCGCGCGAGCGCAGCGCGCCGCCGCCACCGACCACGACCACGACCGGACAGGCGCCACGCCCGGCTCCCGGGGCAGACGGCCGTGGGCTGCCGTCACGGTCTCCGGCCATCACCTCGTCGCCGCAATTCCGCGATGCAGGGCCGCCGGTGGTGGCCGGCCCGCAGCCCTCCGACGTTTCGCCGCCGGGCTGGCGCGGTCCGACGTTGCCGGCGCCCGACCTGGGCCCGCCGATCGCGGTCGGGCCCGGTCCGCGCTACGACTACTCGACGCCGAACGCGGGCGCGCCGCGGTAGCGGTCGCTTCTAGAGCACGACCGGAATCTCGGTCGCCGGCGGCGTGTTCCGGCTGCGGCCGCAGCGCACGATGCCGTCGATCATCACCATGCCGACGCCGGGGATGTCGCCGAGTTGCACGCTCTCGAGCAGGCCGGGTGCGGGCGAGTGCTGCGCACGGTCCATGAACACGAAATCGGCATCGCGGCCCACTTCGATCAGCCCGCAGTTCAGCTTGCGGATCTTCGCGGTGTTGCCGGTCGCAAAGCAGAACACCAGCTCCGCGGGGATGTTCGCGATCGACGACAGCATCGCCACCATGCGCAGGATGCCGAGCGGCTGCACGCCCGAGCCGGCCGGCCCGTCGGTGCCGAGGATCACGCGGTGCGGACACTTGAGTTCGAGCGCGGCCTTCGCCGCTGCGATGGCGACGCGCTCGTTGCCGTTGTGGACGATCTCGATCGCGCGCGAGCTCTTCTCGCAGAGCTCGCACACATGCGCCTCGGGCAGCGAGGTGTGGCCGCCGTTGATGTGGCCGATGACGTCGGCGTCGGCCTCGAGCACCACGTCCTTGTCGATGAGGCCCGAGCCCGGGATCGACGGGCCGCCCGTGTGGATGGTGCTCTGGATGCCGTACTTGCGGGCCCAGGCCACCATCTCCTTCGCCTCGTAGCCGGCCTTGACCGAGCCGAGGCCGACCTCCCCGAGCAGGCCGACGCCGGCCTCGGCCAACTCCTTGAAGTCGCTCTCGACCATGCCCTTCTCGATGACGGGCGCGCCGGCCAGCACCTTCACGCCGCCTGGGCGGAAGTTGTCGAAGGCGCGCTGCGCGGTGATGGCCAGCGCCTTGAGCCCGACGATGTCCTTCGGTCGGCCGGGCAGGTGCACCTCGCCAGCCGAAATCATGGTGGTCACGCCGCCGTTCATGGTCGAATCGATCCAGCCGAGCTGGCTCTGGCGCGGCGTCCAGTCGCCGAACACAGGATGCACATGGCTGTCGATCAGGCCGGGTGCGACGGTCGTCTGCCTGCAGTCGATGACGGTCTTCGCGCCTTCGAGATCGCAGTCCTTTTCCTTGCCGACCGCGGTGATGAGGCCGTCGACGACGACGATCGTGTCGGCGTCGAGGATCGGCCGGTCGATGTCGCCGGACAGCAGCAGACCGATGTTCTTGATGACGACCTTGCCGGACTTCGCACCGGTTGCAACTTCTGCCATGGGGGGCTCCTAGTGGGTTGACGGATTCGCGCGGACCGCGCGCAACACCGTGTCGATCGCGAAGGCTTCCCAGCGTGCCACCGCTTCCGCGGTTTCGAGCGGTTCGCCGAGAAACGCCGTCAGCGTGTGTCGGTTCGACATGTAGAAATAGCCGGTCGAGGCGATCAGCAGGTACACGTCGCGCGCCTGCACGTCGGGGCGGAACAGCCCCTTGGCGATGCCGCTGGTCAGCACTTCGCGGATCACGTTGATGGCGTGCGACGAGTATTCGCCGGCGCGCAGCGACTTGCTGATGTGCCGCCCCTTGTGGAGGTTCTCGGTGTTCAGCAGCGTGACGAACTCGGGGTTCTTGCGGTAGTAGCCGTGCACGAAGCGGATCACCGCGGTGAGCGTTTCGACAGGGCGTTCGGCGTCGAGCGCAATGGCGCTCTCGGCATCGTCCATCGCGCGGTAGATCTCCTCGAGCACCGCGATGAACAGGCCTTCCTTGCTGCCGAAGTAGTAATAGATCATGCGGTCGTACGACTTGGCCGCCTTCGAGATCTTCTCGACGCTGCCGCCGTCGTAGCCGTACTTGGCGAACACCTTGGTCGCCGCCTTCAGGATGGCCTTGCGCGTGGCCTGCGCCGCGGCATCGCGCACGCCGGTGCCACGACGCACCGCGTTGCCAGGCGAGGCCTTGGCGACGCCCATGCCTATTTTTCGGCGAAGGCGCGCTCGACGACGAAGTCGCCCGGCGTGCTGGTATTGCCTTCCTTGAACCCCTTGGCTTCGAGCATGTGCTTGAGGTCGGTGAGCATGCCCGGGCTGCCGCACAGCATCACGCGGTCTTCGGCGGCGTTGAGCGGCGGCAGACCGAGGTCGTTGGTGAGCTTGTTGCTCTCCATCAGCTCGGTGATGCGGCCCATGTTGCGGAAGTCCTCGCGCGTCACGGTCGGGTAGTAGAGCAACTGGTTCTTCACCAGGTCGCCCAGGAACTCGTGCTTGGGCAGGTGGTCGAGCACCAGGTCGTGGTACGCGAG
>SEGN01000270.1 GCA_004211245.1 Variovorax sp. | reverse complement strand
ACCGTCAATTCCAGGAGGTCATTCATGAATTTGACGATCAGCGGTCATCACCTCGACGTTACTCCGGCACTGCGCACCTACGTCACCAGCAAGCTGGACAGGATCACGCGGCACTTCGATCAGGTGGTCGATGTGAAGGTGCTCCTCACGGTGGAAAAGCAGAAGGAGAAGGAGCGCCGGCAGCGGGCCGAGTGCAACATCCACGTCAAGGGCAGTGACATGTTCGCCGAGTCGAGCCATGCGGACCTCTATGCCGCCGTGGACGAACTGGTCGACAAGCTGGATCGTCAGGTCGTGCGCCACAAGGATCGCCTGCAGGACCATCATCACACGGCGCCCAAGCGCGTGATGTAGAGAGCGTCAGGGCAAATCCTCTTGCGGGCCGCCTTCGGGCGGCCCTTTGCTTTTTGCGGGGCGGGTGCATAATCGCCCCCGCCCTGCACCCAACATGAATCGCCTCGCGTCCATCCTGCCGCCCGCTCAAGTCCTCGTGAGCGTCGACGCTACCAGCAAGAAACGTGCTTTCGAGGAAGCCGGCTTGCTGTTCGAAAACCTCCATGGCCTCGGCCGCGCGCTGATCACCGACAGCCTGTTCGCGCGCGAACGGCTCGGGTCGACCGGGTTGGGCCACGGCGTGGCCATCCCGCACGGCCGCATCAAGGGCCTCAAGGCACCGATGGCCGCCGTGTTCCAGCTGGCCGACCCGATCGGCTTCGATGCCCCCGACGAGCAGCCGGTCGTGCTGCTGATCTTTCTGCTGGTGCCCGAAGCGGCCACGCAGAAACACCTCGAAATCCTTTCCGAGATTGCCGAACTGCTGAGCGATGCCGGCCTGCGAGAGCAGATCAAGTCGAGCAGCGACGCCGGCGCGCTGCACGCGCTGATCGCCGGTTGGCAATCCGCTCAAGTCGCTTGATCCCGCTCCCGCCCCGCGCATGAAACCGACCGTTATCAGCGCGGACGCGATGTTCGAGGAGTTCCGCGGGTCGCTGCGCTGGGAGTGGCTGGCCGGCCTGGGCGCCTCCGAGCGCCAGTTCGAGCCGGACGTGATCAGCCGGGCCCAGTCGGCCGCCGATCTGGTCGGTTACCTCAACTACATCCATCCCTACCGGGTGCAGATTCTCGGCGCGCGCGAGGTGGCCTACCTGGCGCGTGGCACGCCCGAAGACTGCGCCCGCCGCATCGCCCGCATCGTCACGCTGGAGCCGCCGATGCTGGTGCTGGCCGACGGCCAGGCGGCGCCGGACGAATTGCTGTCGATCTGCGAGCGGGCCCAGCTGCCGCTGTTCGCCACGCGCGAATCGTCGGCCTTCGTGATCGATCTGCTGCGCGCCTACCTGTCCAAGCACTTCGCCGAGCGCGTGTCGATGCACGGCGTGTTCATGGACATCCTGGGCATGGGCGTGATGATCACGGGCGAGTCGGGCCTGGGCAAGAGCGAGCTCGGGCTGGAGCTGATCTCGCGCGGCAACGGCCTGGTGGCCGACGATGCGGTCGACCTGTACCGCATCAACCAGAACACCATCGAAGGCCGTTGTCCCGATCTGTTGCAGAACCTGCTGGAGGTGCGCGGCATCGGCCTGCTCGACATCCGTGCGATCTTCGGCGAGACGGCGGTGCGCCGCAAGATGCGCCTGAAGCTCATCGTGCACCTGGTGCGGCGCGATTCCTTCGAGCGCGACTATGAACGCATGCCCTCGGAACCGCTGACGCAGGACGTGCTCGGCATCCCGGTGCGCAAGGTCATCATCCAGGTGGTGGCCGGCCGCAACATCGCCGTGCTGGTGGAAGCCGCAGTGCGCAACTCGATCCTGCAACTGCGCGGAATCGACACCTACTCGGAATTCGTGGCCCGCCACCACAAGGCGATGGAGAGCGGTTCGGCCGACTGACGCCGGCTCAGCGCCGGTCGGCGCAATCGCCGCACAGGCCGTAGAGGGACATCGCGTGGTCCTGCAGGATCCAGCCCTTGTCCTTGGCGATCATCTGCTGGCGCCGCTCGATCTCGGCATCGTAGAACTCCTCGACCTTGCCGCAGGACGTGCAGATCAGGTGGTCGTGGTGCTTGCCTTCGTTGAGTTCGTAGACGGCCTTGCCGCTTTCGAAATGACTGCGCTCCAGGATGCCGGCCTGCTCGAACTGTGTCAGCACGCGGTAGACCGTGGCCAGGCCGATGTCGGAATGCTCGTTCAGCAGAATGCGGAACACGTCCTCTGCCGTCATGTGCCGCAGTCCGCCCGTCTGGAAGATCTCGAGGATCTTCAGGCGCGGCAGGGTGGCCTTGAGGCCGGTATTCTTGAGTTCGTCGATGTTGGCCATGGTCGTTTCTCCGCCGGCCGCGCGAACCGGTTCCGCCGGAGGCCAGCCGCTACAATGGTTCGATCATATCGCTACCCTCTTTCCCGCCCATGTCCGTCCTTTCCCAACGCCGAGTCGGCTCGCTCGCCACCGTGCTGGCGGTGTGCCTGAGCCTGGGCGCCTGCTCCAGCTTCACCGACCGGACGCGCGGCGCGCTCGTGGCCGTGACGCCCTACAAGGTCGAAGTGGTGCAGGGCAACTTCGTCTCCAAGGAACAGGTCGACATGCTGAAGGCCGGCCAGTCGCGTCAGCAGGTGCGCGAAATCCTCGGCACCTCGTTGCTGACCGATGTGTTCCATTCGAACCGCTGGGATTACGTCTTCACGATCCGGCGCCAGGGCATCGAGCCGCAACAGCGCCGCCTGACCCTGTACTTCAACGGCGAGGTGCTGGAGCGCTTCGAGGGCGATCCGATGCCGAGCGAGGAAGAGTTCGTCGCCCAGCTCGACACGCGCAAGAAGAGCGGCAAGGTGCCCGAACTGCAGGTGTCCGAAGAAGAGCTCAAGAAGATCAAGCCGGTCGAGCCGCCGAAGGCCGACAGCGCCGCGGCGCAGCTCGCGCCGTTGCCGCCGAGCTACCCGCCACTCGAATCCACGACCCGCTGATGGCGCGCCGCATCGCGATCGCCGGAGCCTCCGGCCGCATGGGCCGCATGCTGATCGAGGCCGTGCGCGGTGCCGACGATTGCGAACTGGCCGGCGCGCTCGACGTCGCCGGCACCCCCTTCGTCGGTACCGATGCGGGCGCCTTTCTGGGCTTCCAGAGCGGCGTGCCGATCGTGGCCGACCTGCGGGAAGGCTTGAAGAACGCGCAGGTGCTCATCGACTTCACGCGCCCCGAAGGCACGCTGGCGCACCTCGCGGTGTGCCGCGAGCTGGGCGTGCAGGCGGTCATCGGCACGACGGGCTTCAGCGATGCACAGAAGGCCGAGATCGCCGAGATCGCGAAGGACATCGCGATCATGATGGCGCCGAACATGAGCGTGGGCGTCAACGTCACGCTCAAGCTGCTCGAGATGGCGGCCAAAGCGCTCTCCACCGGCTACGACATCGAGATCATCGAGGCGCATCACCGCCACAAGGTCGATGCGCCCTCGGGCACGGCGCTCAAGATGGGTGAGGTCATCGCCGAGGCGCTGGGCCGCGACCTGAAGGAATGTGCCGTGTACGGCCGCGAAGGCATCACCGGCGAGCGCGATCCGTCGTCGATCGGCTTCGCGGCCATCCGCGGCGGTGACATCGTCGGCGACCACACCGTGCTGTTCGCCGGGACCGGCGAACGCATCGAGATCACGCACAAGTCCGCCAGCCGGGTCACCTATGCGCAGGGCAGCCTGCGCGCCGTGCGATTTCTGGCCGAGCGCAAGACGGGTCTGTTCGACATGTTCGACGTCCTGAATTTGCGATGACCCTGCTCGAGCTGCTGACGCAAGGCGACTCGGTGAGCCGCGGCGTCGCGGCGCTGCTGCTCGCGATGTCGATCGGGAGTTGGGTGGTGATCCTCTGGAAGGCCTGGTTGCTGCGAGGCGGCACGCGCGACGTGCTGCGCAGCATCGCGGCGTTCTGGCAGTCCTCCACGTTGGCGGAAGCCGAACAGAAGCTGCAGGCGTTCGACCGCGCCCTCCTTGTCCTTCCGGCGGTGGGCGCCCTCAAGAACGTGGCGCCGGACCGTGGCAGCGCGACGCTGGGCGGTGCCGGTGACCGAACGCAGCGGCTCACGCGCGTCTTGCGCGAAGCCTTGCATGGCGCGCTGCGCCGCGTCTCGGCCGGCCAGATCCTGTTGGCCACCGTGGGCGCCACAGCGCCCTTCGTCGGTTTGCTCGGCACGGTATGGGGCATCTACCGCGCGCTCACCGGCATCGC
>SEGN01000269.1 GCA_004211245.1 Variovorax sp. | reverse complement strand
GGCGTGGCGCAGGACCAGCTGAGCGGAACCATCCAGAACGACATCCTCAAGGAGTTCATGGTCCGCAACACCTACATCTTTCCGCCCGCGCCGAGCATGCGGATCATCGGCGACATCATCGAGTACACGGCGCAGAACATGCCGAAGTTCAACTCGATCAGCATCAGCGGCTACCACATGCAGGAAGCCGGCGCCAACCAGGCGCTGGAGCTGGCCTTCACGCTGGCCGACGGCAAGGAATACGTGAAGACGGCGCTGGCCAAGGGCCTCGACGTGGACGTGTTCGCCGGCCGGCTGAGCTTCTTCTGGGCCATCGGCATGAACTTCTACCTGGAAGTCGCCAAGATGCGCGCCGCGCGCCTGCTGTGGTGCCGCATCATGAAGGAGTTCGAGCCGAAGAACCCCAAGAGCCTGATGCTGCGCACGCATTGCCAGACCTCGGGCTGGTCGCTGACCGAGCAGGACCCCTACAACAACGTGGTGCGCACCACCATCGAAGCGATGGCCGCGGTGTTCGGCGGCACGCAGTCGCTGCACACCAACGCCTTGGACGAAGCCATCGCGCTGCCGACCGAGTTCAGCGCGCGCATCGCGCGCAACACGCAGCTCATCATTCAGGAAGAGACCCACATCACCAGCGTGATCGACCCCTGGGCCGGCAGCTACATGATGGAGAAGCTCACGCAGGACATGGCCGATGCGGCGTGGACGATCATCGAAGAGGTCGAGGCGATGGGCGGCATGACCAAGGCCGTCGACAGCGGCTGGGCCAAGCTCAAGATCGAAGCGGCCGCGGCCGACAAGCAGGCGCGCATCGACTCGGGCCGCGACGTGATCGTGGGCGTCAACAAGTACAAGCTCAAGACCGAGGACGCGATCGAGAGTCTGTCGATCGACAACATGAAGGTGCGAGACGGACAGGTTGCCAAGCTCAAGGAGATCCGCGAGAAGCGCGACACCGCGAAGACGCAAGCCGCGCTCGATGCGCTCACCGCTGCCGCTGAAAGCGGCGAAGGCAATCTGCTGGCCCTGAGCATCGACGCGGTGCGCTTGCGCGCCACCGTCGGCGAGATCAGCGACGCACTGGAGAAGGTCTATGGCCGCCATCGCGCCGACACGCAGAAGGTGACCGGCGTCTACGCCGCGGCCTACGACTCGGCCGAGGGCTGGGAAGCGCTGCAGCACGAGATCGCGGCCTTCGCCGAGGAGCAGGGCCGTCGCCCGCGTGTGATGATCTCCAAGCTCGGCCAGGACGGGCACGATCGGGGCGCCAAGGTCGTTGCCACGGCGTTCGCAGACCTGGGCTTCGACGTCGACATGGGGCCGCTGTTCCAGACGCCGGAGGAATGCGCTCGCCAGGCGATCGAAAACGACGTGCATGCGGTCGGCGTCTCGACCCTCGCGGCCGGCCACAAGACGCTGGTGCCCGCGATCATCGAGGAGCTGAAGAAGCAGGGCGCCGACGACATCATCGTCTTCGTCGGCGGCGTGATCCCGCGCGGCGACTACGAAATGCTGTACGAGGCCGGCGTGAAGGGCATCTACGGGCCGGGCACGCCGATTCCCGCGAGTGCGAAAGATGTGCTGGAGCAGATCCGCGCCTCGCTCGCAACCGCGGCTTGACCGTGACGGCCGTCGCGGCGCTCGAAGCCGCGCTTGTCGGCGCTGCGCTCTCTGCGCAGCGCCGAGCGATCGCAAAGGCGATCACGCTGCTCGAGTCCACGCGCGCGGACCATCGATTGCAGGCGGACGAGTTGCTCACGGCACTGCTGCCACGCACAGGCCGGTCGTTCCGCCTCGGCATCTCCGGTGTGCCGGGTGTCGGAAAGTCCACCTTCATCGAAGCGCTCGGCCTCTACCTGATCGACAAGGGCCACCGTGTCGCGGTGCTCACCATCGACCCGTCGTCGACCGTGTCGGGCGGCTCCATCCTCGGCGACAAGACGCGCATGGAGCGGCTGTCGGTGCACGAGAAGGCGTACATCCGCCCCAGCCCGTCGAGCGGCACGCTCGGCGGCGTGGCAGAGAAGACGCGCGAGGCGATGCTGGTCTGCGAGGCGGCCGGCTACGACATCGTCATCGTCGAGACGGTCGGCGTCGGCCAGAGCGAAACGGCGGTCGCGGGCATGACCGACATGTTCGTGCTGATGCAGTTGCCCAACGCCGGCGACGACCTCCAGGCCATCAAGAAGGGCGTGATGGAGATCGCCGACCTGGTGGTCATCAACAAGGCCGACCTGGACCGCGATGCCGCCACGCGCGCGCAGGCGCAGATCACGTCGGCATTGCGTCTCTTCGGCCACCACGGCAACCCGGCGCATGCCGAGATGCTGAGGGCCGCGCATGCCGAGCCCGGCTCGCCCGAGGCCGAAGTCCGTTTCTGGCAGCCGCAGGTGATGCAGCTGAGCGCGCTGCTCGGCACGGGCGTGGACGCCTTCTGGGCCTCGGTGACGCGCTTCATGCAGCTGCAGGACGCCAACGGCAAGCGCGCCACGCGGCGCGAGAAGCAGGCACTGTCGTGGATGTGGGAACGCATCGACGCCGGCCTGAAGCAGGCCTTCCGTCAGCATCCCGCAGTGCGCGCGCTGCTGCCCGACACGCTCGCACAAGTTGCGGCAGGCCGCTTGCCTGCGTCGACCGCCGCGCGCCACCTGCTCGCCGCACAAGCGTCGCGGGCACCCTGATTCCGAGACACCTTCCGATTCATCTTCCGGACTGAACGCCATGAAAGAAATCCTCGAACAACTCGAACAACGGCGCGCGCAGGCGCGCCTCGGCGGTGGGCAGAAGCGCATCGACGCGCAGCACAAGAAGGGCAAGCTGACCGCGCGCGAGCGCATCGAGCTGTTGCTGGACGACGGCACCTTCGAGGAATGGGACATGTTCGTCGAGCACCGTTCGGTCGACTTCGGCATGGCCGAGCAGAAGATCCCGGGCGACGGTGTGGTCACCGGCTACGGGATGATCAATGGCCGCCTCGTCTTCATCTTCAGCCAGGACTTCACGGTGTTCGGCGGCGCGCTCAGCGAGGCCCACGCCGAGAAGATCTGCAAGGTGATGGACCAGGCCATGAAGGTCGGCGCACCCGTCATCGGCCTGAACGACTCGGGCGGCGCCCGCATCCAGGAGGGCGTGGCGTCGCTCGGCGGCTATGCCGACGTGTTCCAGCGCAACGTGATGGCCTCCGGCGTCGTGCCGCAGATCAGCATGATCATGGGGCCGTGCGCCGGTGGCGCCGTCTATTCCCCGGCCATGACCGACTTCATCTTCATGGTGAAGGACTCAAGCTACATGTTCGTGACCGGCCCCGAGGTCGTGAAGACGGTGACGCACGAGAACGTGACGGCCGAGGAACTCGGCGGCGCGATCACCCACACCACGCGCAGCGGCGTGGCCGACATGGCCTTCGAGAACGATGTCGAGGCGCTGATGATGCTGCGCCGTCTCTACAACTACCTGCCGCTCAACAACCGCGAGAAGCCGCCCGTGCGCCCCAGCGGCGATCCGGCGGACCGCGCCGACCTGTCGCTCGACACGCTGGTGCCCGACAACCCGAACAAGCCCTACGACATGAAGGAGCTGATCACCAAGGTGGTCGACGACGGCGACTTCTTCGAGCTGCAGCCCGACTATGCGAAGAACATCGTGATCGGCTTCGCGCGCATGGAAGGGCAGAGCATCGGCATCGTGGCCAATCAGCCGCTGGTGCTGGCCGGATGCCTGGACATCAAGAGCTCCATCAAGGCGGCGCGCTTCGTGCGCTTCTGCGACGCGTTCAACATCCCGGTCGTCACTTTCGTCGACGTGCCCGGCTTCATGCCCGGTACGTCGCAAGAGTACGGGGGCATCATCAAGCACGGTGCCAAGCTGCTGTACGCCTACGCCGAGTGCACGGTGCCGAAGATCACCGTCATCACGCGCAAGGCCTATGGCGGCGCGTACGACGTGATGGCGTCCAAGCACCTGCGCGGCGACGTCAACCTGGCCTGGCCGCGCGCCGAGATCGCGGTGATGGGCGCCAAGGGCGCGGTCGAGATCATCTTCCGCGAAGACAAGAACGACCCCGAGAAGCTCGCCGCCCGCGAGGCCGAGTACAAGGCCCGCTTCGCGAACCCGTATGTGGCGAGCACGCGCGGCTACATCGACGACGTGATCCTGCCGAGCGAGACGCGCAAGCGCATCTGCCGCTCGCTCGTCATGCTGCGCGAGAAGAAGCTCGAGAA
>SEGN01000268.1 GCA_004211245.1 Variovorax sp. | reverse complement strand
TACATGGAGTTCGTCTGGCACTGGAAGCGGCGCTGGGCCGAGATCGTGCAAGGGTTGGACGCGGCAGTGCAGACGCTCGACGACGAGCGCGCCTACCACCCCGAAGTGCTGGACGTGCGAGGCGCCATCGCGTCGCTGCCGCCCGAGGAACAGGCGGAAACGGCCGGCGAGGCGATCCCTTCCTTTGCGCAGGTGTGGGCGCTCGGCTTCATGTACGCGGTGGAGAACTGGCCCGACGACTGGGCCGCGCCGCGCGACAAGGAGGCCGCCGGCATGCTCGACGATGCGCTCGACGCCATCGTCACGCTGACCGAGGACGACAAGGGCAAGCCCACCGTCTCGATGTTTGCCGAGGAGGGCCCGCCCAGCCTGAGCCAGCAGCGGCTGGACGATTTCGGCAGTGCGATCTGGGCCGTCTACGACCTGCGGCAGCTCTGGAAGAGCATGGGGCCGCGCATCGAGACCGTGCGCCGTGAGGCCGAGCCGGGCCGCAACGATCCGTGCCCTTGCGGCAGTGGCAAGAAGTACAAGAAGTGCCATGGGGCCTGACCGGCCGCTGCTTCAAACGTCAGATTGTTCGCACAATCTTTGAAGTTTGTTTACTTATCCATCGGCGCTGTGCAAAAGTGCCGATGGCGTTTTTCATAAACGGCAGCCACTCGCTATATTCGCGCCGGGCCGGCTGGAGGTTTTCTCGGAATGTTGCCGGCTTGCTAAAAAAAAGCAGGGACGGCATATGAAAAAACTGAATCAAGGGCGGCACACCGTCCGCATCGCGATTGCGGCCGCGCTGGTGGCGCTCTCGGGCGCGGCGCAAGCCCAGAGCCGCATCGGGGACGGCACCGGACTTCCCGGTCCCATCGTGACGCCGGGCGCTCTGCTCGACCTGAACAGCAGCACTCGCGGCCTGTTGATGACGCGCGTCGCCATCATCGACCGCAGCACCTGGACGCTGGCCGGCGGCACGCCGATCGAAGGCATGGTGGTCTACAACAGCGCCGCCACCACGGGCGCCAACGGCCTGCAGGAAGGGCTGGCGGTCTGGCGCAACGGGCAATGGATCAGCGTGGACGAAACGCCGTACCTGCACATCAACTCGACGCTGACCGGCAACTCGACGTTGTCGAACAGCGGTGCGACCGGCGCCAATGCCATTGCCATCGGGCCAAACGCGGTCGCCGGCACGGCGGAGGCGATGGCGATCGGTGCACGGGCCAGCGCACTCGGCGCGCAGGGCGTCGCCCTCGGCGCCGGCAGCAGCGTCACGCAGGCCGGTGGCGTCGCTCTCGGTGCTGCGTCCGTGGCCGACACCGCAGCCGGTGTCGCCGGCTACGTGCCGCCGACCGCCAGCGATGCGCAGCGCATCGCGATCGGGGCCACGACGAGCACGCTGGCCGCGGTGAGCGTGGGCAACGCCGCCGGCGGCCAGTACCGCCAGATCACCGGCGTGGCGGCCGGCGCGGCCGACAGCGATGCGGTCAACGTGGCGCAACTGCGGGCGGTGCAGGGCACGGTCGCGGGGATCGACCAGTCCACTGTGCACTACGACACCAACGCCGACGGCACGGTCAACTACAGCAGCGTGACGATGGGTGGCAGCAACGCCACCGGTCCCGTCACGGTGCGCAACGTGGCGCCGGGCGTGGCAGGTACCGACGCCGTCAACGTGAACCAGCTGACGGCCGGCGTGGCCAGCGCGGCCCGGTACACCGACGCACGGTTCAACCAGCTGCAGGCGAACCTGGGCAACGTGGCGAGGGACGCCAGCGCCGGAACGGCCGGCGCCATGGCCATGGCGAACCTGCCACAGGCCTACCTGCCGGGCAAGAGCATGGTGGCGGTGGGTGTGGCGGCCTACGAGGGCCAGGGCGCGTTGGCCGTCGGCGTGTCCAAGTTGTCGGAGAACGGCCAGTGGGTGGTCAAGTTCAGCGGCACCGCCAATTCGCGCGGCAAGGTCGGCGTCGCTGCCGGCGCGGGCTTCCACTGGTGAGATCACTCCAAATGAACAGCAAGACCTTTCGACGGGCCGGCCTCGTGCTGGCCGCCACCGTGCTGCTGCTGCAAGGCTGCGGTACCGCATCGTTGAGCCGCCAGATTGCCGATGACGGCAGCTCGGCCGAAGCGCTGGTATTCCCAGACGCGCAACAAAACGCATGGCGCAAGGACGGGAGCTTTCCGGCGCCTGCGAACCTGGCGCACGTGGCGCCGGGTGTCACCAAGGACCAGCTGTACGAACTGCTAGGTCGCCCACACTTCAGGGAAGGCATGGTCGGCGTGCGCGAGTGGGACTATGTTTTCCACTTCAGATCGGCCAGCGGCGTGAAGACTTGCCAGTACAAGGTGCTGTTCGACACCCAGTTCGTGGCGCGCTCGTTCCACTGGCAGCCGGCCGCCTGCGCCGGCCTGATGAAGTAGGAACGGCCTCAGATCTTGAAGGCGCGGCGCATGTCGTCGCGCACCAGATCCGCGTAGTCCGGGTGCTTGCGGATGTAGCCGGCGATGAACTGGCACACCGGGATCACATGCAGGCCCTGCGCGCGGGCGTCGTCCAGCACATGCCGTGCGAGCGCCGAGCCCACGCCCTTGCCCTCGAACGCGGCCAGCACCTCGGTGTGCGTGAACATGATGGCTTCGCGCAGCAGGTTGTATTCGCAGAAGCCGGCCAGTTCGCCGCCAAGCTGCGCCTCGTAGCGGTGCTGCGCGGTGTTGTTGGTGATGGTCACGTCGGCCATGGTGGTTCCAGTCCTTGATTACGGTTGGGGGCGCGCGAGGAAGGCGGCCAGATTGGTGGCGGCGGTGGCACGCACCTTGTTGCGCAGCATCGGTGTCCAGCCCAGCAGCAGGCCCGGCGTGCCGAGCGCCTGGCGTGCCCAGGTCCAGAACGGGAAGCTGTCCCTGTGCACCGCGATCAGTCCGTCGGGAGTGAAGGTGAAGCGCGCGTCGATGCTGTTGTCGACGATGCGGCCCGTGGCGCTGAAGCGGTAGTGCGCGTCCCAGTGCGCCTGCCCGCGGGTCGCGTCGGCCTTCACGTCGCGGTAGCTCAGCCTCCACACGTCGGCGCCCTTCGCCTGCGTGGCGGTGCAGAGCATCGTCCACATGCCGCCGATCTCGCGCGCGCCGCGCAGCGAGAAGGCTTCGTCGTCGAACGCGGCGTCCGGCGCATAGCAGGCGGCCATGGTGGCGGCGTCGAGCTTCGCAAAGGCGTCGTAGAAGCGGCGGATCGTCTGTTCGTTCGGGTTCATGGCTTCTTCGTACCGGGTCAGGCCCGCAGCAAGGTCACCAGATTCTGCAACGCGTAGTGCACCGTGGCCAGACGCACCGCGGCGCGGTCGCCGTCGAAGCGGCGGCGCTCGGTGCGGACCCGGCCGTCGACCGACCAGCCGAACCACACGGTGCCGACCGGCTTGTCGGCGCTGCCGCCGGTCGGCCCGGCCACACCGGTCACCGCCACCGAGACCTGGGCGCGCGAATGGGCCACGGCACCTTCGGCCATGGCGCGCGCCACCGGCTCGCTCACCGCGCCGTGCGCGGCGATCAGTGCGGCATCGACGCCGATCGACTCGGCCTTGGCCTCGTTCGAATAGGTGACGAAGCCGCGTTCGAACCAGGCGCTCGAACCCGCAAGGTCGGTGCAGGCGCCGGCGATCAGGCCGCCGGTGCAGCTCTCGGCCGTGGCCATCATCTGCTTGCGGGCAAGCAGCAGTTCGGCCAGTTGCGCGACCAGCGCCTCGTGCCCGTTCACCATGCCCGCACCATCGCGATCACCAGCAGCGTGCAGAAGGCCGCCACCAGGTCGTCCAGGATGATGCCGAAGCCGGCGCGCCACCAGTCGGGCTTCGCGGCATCGCGCTGCTTGAACAGCTTGTCCGCCCAGGCCACCGGGCCGGGCTTGACGGCATCGAAGAGGCGGAACAGCGCGAACGCCACCAGCTGGCCGAGCAGGCCCGTGGGCATGACCAGCCACAGCACGATCCAGAAGGCCACCACCTCGTCCCACACGATGCTGCCGGGGTCGGCCACGTTCATGCGGCGCGCGGTGACGGTGCAGGCCCACCAGCCGACGATCAGCGAGCCGGCGATCAGCCAGCCAAAGCCGGCCGGCGTGAGCCAGCGCTGCAGGATCGCGTAGGCAGCCCAGGCCCAGAGCGTGCCCACCGTGCCGGGCGCCCAGCGCGACAGGCCGGCGCCGAAGCCCAGTGCGATCCAGTGCGCCAGCCGCGGTGCCATGAAG
>SEGN01000031.1 GCA_004211245.1 Variovorax sp. | reverse complement strand
GTGACCAACATCCGCTCGGGCGGCAGCTCGCCCATCGCGGGCATCGTGCATGCCTTGACGCTGGCCGTCATCGTGCTGCTGGCTGCCCCGCTGGCCTACCACGTGCCGCTGGCCGTTCTGGCCGGCATCCTGGTCTTCGTCGGCTGGAACATGGGCGAATGGCGCGAGTTCACGCCGGTGCAGCTGCGCCACTTCAGCCGGCACTACCGCTTGCTGATGCTCGGCACCTTCTTCCTGACCGTGGTGTTCGACCTCACGGTGGCGGTGCAGGTCGGCATCGTGCTGGCCTGCGCACTGTTCATCCGGCGGATGAGCGGGATTTTCACGGTCGAGCTGGTGTCGCTCCAGCCGCCCGTGCTGACCTACAAGCTCTACGGTGCGCTGTTCTTCGGTGCCGCGGCCAAGCTGGACGAAGCCGTGAGCGCGGTCGAGCGCGCGCCGCGCGGCATGACGGTGGTGCTCGACGCGATGCACCTGATCTCGGTCGACGCCACCGGCATCGACGCGCTGCGCCAGTTGCACAAGGCGGTGCTGGCACGTGACGGCGTGCTGCGGATCGAGTCGCTCCAGCCGCAGCCGCGCGAGGTCATGGAGCGCTCGGGGTTCGCGGACGAACTGGCGACCGGCAGGCCCGCCGGGGGCCACAGCGCCTAGTTCGCTTCGGTACCACGGTCCGGCGACGAACCGCTGCGCACGACACGCTGATCGCTGTTGAGCACGGCCGTGAAGACCATGGGCGAATTCGGCGGCTGCAGCCAGCGCCACTCCCATTCGGTCTCGTTCTTCAACGGGTAGGGCGCCACCTTGGCCGGCTTGCCGAGCAGCTTGCGCAGGTCTTCCATCGCCATGCCCGTCTGCACCCGGGCGAAGTTCTCGGGCGTGAGCACCTGGCGCAGCGCGCTCATCTTGCCGTCGGTGCCGATCGTGATCATGTAGTTCTTCTGGCCGGCGGGCTGGCGGTTGTACTCGAAGATGCGGCCGCCGCCGGGTGCGTCCCAGATGTTCTCGGGCTGCCCGAACTTGGCGCGCACGTCGGCTTCGGTGGCCACGCCCTCTTCCAGCTCGCTGATGCGTTGCGGATCGCAGGCGGTCAGCGCCAGCGCTGCCACCAGGGCCGATGCGGCCCATCCGGCCCGGAAAATGCGCTTGATGGTCCACGCCATGCCGTCCCCCGTAAAATCGCTGGAAAGGCCCAGTCTATGTCCATCTTCAATCGCCCCCACTACACCTCCGAGATCACCAGCTTCATCGAGGAGTTGAAGGAAAAGAAGCCGACGCTCGAGGCCGAACAGCGGGCCGGCCGCGCCCTGCTGTGGGACAAGAACCTCGACCGCAGCCTGCAGGACTCCAGGTGTTCCTGGAAGCCTTCGAGGGCCCGCTGGACCTGCTGCTCTACCTGATCCGCAAGCAGAATTTCAACATCCTCGACATCCCGATGGCCGGGTTGACCCGGCAGTACCTCACGTATGTCGACGAGGTGCGCCGCACCAACCTCGAACTTGCTGCCGAATACCTGCTGATGGCTGCGATGCTGATCGAGATCAAGTCGCGCATGCTGCTGCCGCCGCGCAAGACCGCGGACGGCGAAGAAGCCGAGGATCCCCGCGCCGAACTCGTGCGCCGCCTGCTCGAATACGAGCAGACCAAGATGCAGGCCGCCGCGATCAGCGCCCTGCCGCAGGCCGGCCGCGATTTCTGGAAGGGTCAGGTCTACATCGAGCAGTCGCTCAAGCCACGCTTCCCGGACGTGGATGTGGTCGATCTGCGCGATGCGTGGGCGGACATCCTGAAGCGCGCCAGGCTGGTGCAGCACCACAAGATCTCGCGCGAGGAACTCAGCGTGCGCGAGCACATGAGCATCGTGCTGCGCAAGCTGCAGGGCCGCCAGTTCGTCGAGTTCGAAAACCTGTTCGACGTGACGCGCGGCGTGCCGGTGCTGATCGTCACCTTCATCGCCCTGCTCGAACTCGGCAAGGAAACGCTGGTCGACATCACGCAGGCCGAGGCGTTCGCCCCGATCTACGTGCGGCTGGCGTACAGCCCGGCCGATTGATCAGTTCGCGGCGAAGCAGTACATCAGCCCGCCGCCGCCCGTCTTCTTGAGCGCCTCCAGGCTGCAGCCCTGGGTGGCATGGGACGAGTTCCACGATTTGGCCGGCGGCAGGTCGTTCAGGCCCATGCGGTCATGGTGGCCCACGATGGCCGAGCCCTCGCCACCCTTCGTCCAGTTGCCGCAGGTGTTGTCCTTGCCGTCGCTCACCGCGCGCCCGTCCGGCGACGAGCCGGTGAGGATGTCGTGCAGGTTGGTGGCATCGCCGCGGCCCATGATCGTCTCGCCGGTCTCGGTCAGGGCCGACTGCTTGGTCAGCATGTTCGAGCCGTGCAGTTCGTCGAGGTTGGTCGCGACCAGCACGCCCTTTGCGTTGTACCAGGGGCCGGTGCCGATGCGGTCGCGTGCGTTGACGGCCGGGGCGCCGGCCAGCGCGCTGTTGCTCAGGTAGGCGCGCCAGGTGCGCCCGCCAGCATTGACCTTGGCGGCCAGGCTCTGGCAATAGCGATCCGCGCCCGGCAAACCGCCGAAGTTGGCGCCCTGGCCCGGGTTGGCGCTGGTCACGAAAAAGCTCATCGGCTTCATGCCGGAGGCCATAGGGCCACCCGCGCCACAGCCGGCCAGCGAACCGACGGCGACCAGCGACAAGATCAGGGACAACGAACGGATACGGGCCATGAGGAGCTCCTTTGTTATGGAGGAGCGACCCTACCCCAAACTGCGCCCGTCATCCATCGGCCATCACCCGGGTTCGGCCATCACCCGGGTTCGGCCGACGGCTCGCGCCCCATGAGGCTCGCCACGACCGCGGCCGGGCTGGCGACGCCGTCGAGCAGCGCGACCACGCCTTCGGCGATCGGCATTTCCACGCCGAGCAACCGCGCGCGCTGCACCACGGCACGTGCGCAGTACACCCCCTCGGCGACATGGCCCAGCGAGGCAACCGCCTGCTGGAGCGTCTGCCCTTGCGCCAGCAGCAGGCCGACCTTTCGATTGCGCGAGAGGTCGCCAGTCGCGGTCAGCACGAGGTCGCCGAGCCCCGACAGGCCCATGAAAGTTTCGGCGCGCGCGCCCAGCGCGAGGCCGAAGCGCGTCATCTCGGCCAGGCCGCGCGTGATGAGCGCGGCGCGTGCGTTGAGCCCGAGCGCCAAACCGTCGCACAGCCCCGTGGCGATGGCCATCACGTTCTTGACGGCCCCACCGACCTCGACGCCGACGATGTCGTCGTTGGCATAAACGCGCAAGGCCGGACCATGGAAGGCCTCGACCAGCAGATCGCGCACGGCCGCATGCGCGCTCGCAGCCACCAGCGCGGTCGGTCGACCGCGTGCGACCTCCTGCGCGAAGCTCGGGCCGCTCAGCACGCCGGCCACAAGGCCGGGTGCCACCTGCGCACGGATCTCGTGTGCCAGCAGACCGAAGGCGCCGGAATGGCCGGATTCCGCGCGCACCGGCTCCACGCCCTTGCAGAGCCAGGCCACCGGCACCTGCAGGTCGCGCAGCGCATGCAGCTGCTCGCGCAACGCCGCCATCGGCGTGGCGACGATCACGAGATCGGCGGCGGCGGTGTCCGGCTCACCGGAAACGACGGCGAGCGAAGCCGGTAGCGCGATGCCGGCGAGATAGCGCGTGTTCTCGCGCGCGCTGCGCATGTGGGCCGCCTGGCTTGCATCGCGCGCCCACAGCGTGACGGCGTGGCACGACGCCGCATTCAGCGCGAGCGCCGTGCCCCAGGCACCGGCCCCGAGCACGCAAATCTTCATGCGATGACCGCCGCGCAGGCGATCGTCTTACTGGGCGAGCGTCGGCGCAGCGACCTGGCCGGCGGCCAGCGCCTGTTGCTGCTGTTCGTACATCGCCTGAAAGTTGATCTCGGCGAGATGCACCGGCGGAAAGCCGGCGCGCTGAACCACGTCGGCCACGTTGCCGCGCAGGTACGGGTAAACGATCTGAGGGCAGGCGATGCCGAGGATGGCGCCCATCTGGTCTTCCGGCAGATGGCGAATCTCGAAGATGCCGGCCTGCTTGGCCTCGACCAGGAACACCGTCTTCTCCTGCACCTTGGTCTGCACCGTGGCGGACACGGTGATCTCGAAGATGCCTTCGGCCACGGGCTGAGCGTCCACGCCGAGCTGGATGTCGACGGTCGGCTGCTCGGGATCGAGCAGGATGCCGGGCGAATTGGGCTGCTCCAGCGACAGGTCTTTCAGGTAGATGCGCTGAATCTGGAACACGGGATCTTGAGAAGTGTCTGCCATGGCGGAGCTTTCGGATGTCAAAAAACGAGGCCCGCCGGGAGGATCTTCCGCAGCGGGCTTCTGGGGGGAGCCGGCGATTATCGCCGGTCGCCCGCGAGGGTCAGGCGGACTGCAGGAGCGGCATCAGCCCACCCCGGCCGTCCAGCGCGATCAGGTCGTCGCAGCCGCCGACGTGGGTGTCGCCGATGAAAATCTGCGGCACCGTGCGGCGCTGCGTGGTCTCCATCATCGCGGCACGCGCCTGCGGGTCGGTGTCGATCCGGATCTCCTCGATCTGCTCGACGCCTTTGGATTTGAGGATTTGCTTCGCGCGAATGCAGTAAGGGCAAACGGCGGTGGTGTACATCTTGACGGGTTGCATGGGTTCAGGCCTTTTCAACCGGCAGATTAGCCTCTTTCCACCCTTTGAGCCCGCCGGCAATCGCTTGGGCCTGCTCGTAACCCAGTTTCTTCGCGGTGGCGACCGCCCGGTTGGCGCGAGCGCCGGAGGCGCAGATCAGCAGCAGCGGCACCGTCTTGTTCTTGACCGCCGCGGTGAGTTTTTCTTCCATCAGGTTGAGCGGCACGTTCTTCGAATTGGTGACATGGCCGGCAGCGAACTCCTCGGGTTCACGCACGTCCACCACCACCGCACGTTCGCGGTTGATCAACTGCACTGCCCCCTGAGCCGTGAGCGAGCCCGCGCCGGCGCCACGCAGCAGGGGCCAGGCGAGCAAGCCGCCCGAGCTGAGCGCAATCAGCAGCAGCATCCAGTTGTCGACGATGAATTTCACGGTGTTCCTTGGGAGAAGAGAGATTGGCAAAGCCGCAGATTTTAGAATGGCGGGTTGTACCGTTTCCTGACCCTCCGACTCCAAAGGCCTCCCTCATGCACAAGCTGGTACTGATCCGTCACGGCGAATCGACCTGGAATCTCGAAAACCGCTTCACCGGCTGGACCGACGTCGACCTGACCGAAACCGGCATCGAGCAGGCCAAGCAGGCCGGCCGGCTGCTCAAGGCAGAGGGCTACGAATTCGACGTGGCCTACACCAGTGTCCTGAAGCGCGCCACCCGCACGCTCTGGCACACGCTCGACGAGCTCGATCGCACCTGGTTGCCGGTGGTGCATTCCTGGCGTCTGAACGAGCGCCACTACGGCGGACTGCAGGGCCTGAACAAGGCCGAGACCGCCAAGAAGTACGGCGACGAGCAGGTGCTCGTCTGGCGCCGCAGCTACGACACCCCGCCGCCGCCGCTGGAGCCGAACGACCCGCGCAGCGAACGCTCGGACATCCGCTACGCCAAGCTGTCGCCCGAGCAGATCCCCCTGACCGAATGCCTGAAGGACACCGTGGCCCGCGTGCTGCCGTTCTGGAACGAATCGATGGCGCCCGCCATCCGCTCGGGCCGCCGCCTCGTGGTGGCCGCGCACGGCAACTCGATCCGCGCGTTGGTGAAGTACCTGGACGGCATCTCGGACAGCGACATCGTGGGCCTCAACATCCCGAACGGGATTCCGCTGGTCTACGAGCTGGACGACGAACTCAAGCCGCTGCGCCACTATTACCTTGGCGATGCGGAGGCCGCGGCGAAGGCGGCCGCTGCGGTCGCCTCGCAGGGCAAGGCGTGAGACACATCTAAATGCAGAAGTGTTGCCATGTCTGCGGAACCGCGGCAGGCAATTTGCTTCCAAGATGTGTATATTGGTTCGAGCCACCCGGCTGACAAACTCAGGACACCCCCCATGGGCCAAAAACTCAAGATCACCGGTTGGGTCGCAGCCGGCGCCGTCGCCGGCGTGCTGACCACCGTTTCACTGCAAACCGTTGCGCGCGGTTCCGTGGCGCCGCTCCCGCTGGAGGAACTGCAGCAACTCGCCGCGGTGTTCGGGATGGTCAAGAGCGACTATGTCGAGCCGGTCGACGAGAAGAAGCTCATTTCGGACGCGATATCCGGCATGGTGGCGGGGCTCGACCCGCACTCGCAGTATTTCGACAAGAAGTCCTTCAAGGAATTCAGGGAAGGCACCAGCGGCCGCTTCGTCGGCGTCGGCATCGAAATTTCGCAGGAAGACGGGCTGATCAAGGTCGTTTCGCCGATCGAAGGTTCGCCGGCGTTCCGCGCCGGTCTCAAGCCGAACGACCTGATCACCAAGATCGACGACACGGCGGTGCGCGGCCTGAGCCTGAACGAGGCCGTCAAGCGCATGCGCGGCGAAGCCAACACCAAGGTTCTGCTGACCATTTTCCGCAAGGACGAGAACCGCACCTTTCCCGTGACCATCACGCGCGAGGAAATCCGCACGCAGTCGGTTCGCGGCAAGGTCGTCGAGCCGGGTTACGCCTGGATCCGCCTGTCGCAGTTCCAGGAGCGCACGGTCGACGACTTCGTCAAGAAGGTCGACGAAATCTACAAGCAGGAGCCCAACCTGAAGGGGCTGGTGCTCGACCTGCGCAACGACCCGGGCGGCCTGCTCGACGCCGCAGTGGCCATTTCCGCGGCATTCCTGCCTGAAAACGTCACGGTCGTGACCACCGACGGCCAGTTGAGCGAAAGCAAGTCGATCTACAAGGCGATCCCGGCCGACTACCAGCGCCGCGCCGGCAGCGACCCGCTGCGCAGCCTGCCTGCCGCGCTCAAGACGGTGCCGCTGGTGGTGCTGGTGAACGAAGGCTCCGCCTCCGCCAGCGAGATCGTGGCGGGAGCACTTCAGGATCACAAGCGCGGCACCATCATGGGCAGCCAGACCTTCGGCAAGGGCTCGGTGCAGACCGTGCGCCCCCTCGGCCCCGACACCGGCCTCAAGATCACGACCGCGCGCTACTACACGCCGAGCGGCACCTCGATCCAGGCCAAGGGCATCGTGCCGAACGTGCTGATCGACGAGAGCGCCGAAGGCAGCCCGTTTGCCGCGCTGCGCATGCGGGAAGCCGACCTCGAAAAGCATCTGGCCAGCGGCCAGGGCCCCGAGAGCAAGGATCCGGAACGCGAAAAAGCCCGCGACGAAGCCCGCAAGCGACTCGAGGAAGAGGCCAAGAAGCCGCCGCAGGACCGCAAGGTGCCCGAGTTCGGGACCGACAAGGACTTCCCGCTGGTGCAGGCCCTCAATCGCCTGAAGGGCCAGCCGGTGCTGGTCAGCAAGACGCAGGTGATCGTCGACAACAAGGAAGAGAAGAAGGAAAACTGAGCGGGCCGGGCATGCAGGACGACGCGCTGCTGCGGTACTCGCGGCACATCCTGCTGGAGGAGTTCGGCATCGATGGGCAGGCCCGCGTGTCGGCCGCCCATGCCCTGGTGATCGGCGCCGGCGGCCTGGGCTCGCCGGTTGCGCTCTACCTTGCTGCGGCTGGCGTGGGCCGCATCACGCTGGTGGACGACGACACGGTCGATCTCACCAACCTGCAGCGGCAGATCGCCCACACCTCGGCGCGTATCGGGCAACCGAAGGTCGCATCCGCGGCCGATGCGATGCTGGCCATCAACCCCACGATCGAAGTCGAGGCACTGCGCCAGCGCGCCGACGCCGTGGCGCTGGACCGGCTCGTTGCCACCGCCGACGTGGTGCTCGACTGCAGCGACAACTTCGCGACGCGCCAGGCAGTCAACGCCGCCTGCGTCGCGCATGGCAAACCACTGGTGGCCGGCGCTGCCATTCGCTTCGATGGCCAGCTCGGCGTCTACGACACGCGCGACGAGAGCTCCCCCTGCTACGCCTGCGTGTTCCCGGCCGATGCCGAGTTCGAGGAAACACGCTGTGCCGTGCTCGGGGTGTTCGCGCCGGTCGTCGGCACCATCGGCGCGTTGCAGGCGCACGAGGCGCTCAAGCTGATGGCGGGCATGGGCGCGTCGCTGATGGGGCAACTGCTGATGTTCGACGGCCGCCGCACCTGCTTCGATACCATGCGCACGGCGCGCGACCCGCAGTGCCAGGTTTGCGCACGGCGCGCGCGCTGACAACGCGGCACGAAGTCCCTTTTATTGCCGGGCGGTCTTGGCCTTCGTGGCGCCGACGGCAGCCGCGCCGGTCGACGGCTTGTTCGCTTCCGCCAGCACGCCCTTGCAGTCGGCATCTTCCCCAGGACCGGTCTCGATCGTTGCCGCGAGCGCCAGCAAGGGATTGACAACCCCCAGCGCCAGCGCCGCCAGCCCCCGGCCCGCCAGCGGTCCTGCCTCGATACCGGCCGAAGGCGAGCCGAAGGTGCCCTTGATGACGAGGGGGGTTCGCAGCGACAGGATGCTCATGTCCTTGGGCTGCTGGCGAATCACGAAATTCATGGTCTCGTCCGCGAGGTTGGCCTGGCCGCTCGCATTGAAAACGGTGTCGGTCGTGTCGAACACCATGCTGCGCCCGACCATCGCGCCCTTGTTCACGTCGAAAGCGACAGCAGCACAGCGCAATGTGACGTTGTGGTCGCCCTCGAGCAAGAACTTGATGACCTCGCCACCGTCCAGGCCCATGAATTCCAGCAGCAGGTTGCTGAACTCACCGCGCCCCGTGATGGCGGCGACATCCCCGGAGGACGCGCCGAGCCAGCTCGCGACCGAGTTGCCGCGGCCTGAAAGATTGATGCGGCCGTCGAGCTTGCCGAAGCTGGTCTTCAGGGTCTCGACCTTCGGAATCAGCCGATTGAGCTGAATCGCCCGGATGTCGAGCGATGCACGAATGTCGGCCGGACTTTGGGTGGCATCGATCCGGATCGCACCGGCCAGCTTGCCGCTGGCGACGCCCAGGTCCAGCGGGTCGAGCGTCAGCACACCGTTGACCAGCTTGACATGGACGCTCCCGCGGTCCAGCGGCACTTCACGCACATTGCGGATTTTGTCTGCCGTGTACTGCACATCCGCGTTCATGGCACGCAGGCGCTCGAAGTCGAGCGTCGCCGTCGGCAGGACCTTGCTGCCCGGGTCGCGCTGGGCGCGCTTGACCTGCGAGATCGAGGCGGGCGCCTCGACCCCCTCGATGGCAGCGGCGGAGCGCGCGGTCGGCGGCAGGCCGATCAGGGGCCCGAGATCGTCCATGTCCATCACGCGCGAGCGAAGATTGCCTGCCAGCTGCGGCAACTTGCCCGACTGGTCGAACCGCATGTCACCGCCGATGTCCGACAGACCGAGCTTGCCGTTCAACCCCTTGGCCTCCCACAGGTTACCCCGCTTGCTGAGGTCGCCGCTCAGCGCATACGGCGATGTCTGCGGCAACGCGATGCCGAGCAGCGGGTACAGGTCGCCCAGCGTCTGGCCCTTGATCTGGAACTTCGCGGCGATGCCGTCGAGGTCGGCCAGCGCAGCGACGGTACCGCTTGCCGAGAGCTGGGTCTTGCCGGCAGCGGCCTTGATCTCGAGCGGAAACGGAGGCTGTCCGGTGGACGAAGTCAGTTGCAGCACATTGCCGGTGCGTCCCTGCGCGGTCAGCGGCTGCTTCTGGTAGCGCCCCTTGACGCGAAATTCGAGCGGCATCTCGCCACGCGCCGTGTCGAAGGTGAAGTCGGTGTGGATGTCGACACCGAGGTGCTGCGCGAGAAAGTCGACACCACCGCCGTCGACCTGCAACAGGCCGATGGTTGGCACGGTGCCCTTGTCGCCCGTGTCCTTGCCCAGCGCCCAAGTGCGCCGGCCGTCTTCTTCCATCTGAAGACCCACAGTCGGCGACACCAACTGCAGCCGAGGAATCACCACTTCGCCGCGCAGCAGCGGCCACAGCCGGATCTCGAACTCGGCGCGCTGCGCCTTCACGAGGTACGGCTCACGTGCCCATGGAGGGTTGGCGAACTCGATGCCATCGAATTCGATGGTCGCGCCGCGCCACCCGGGACGCACGTCCAGCTTGCGGACAATCTCGAACTTGCGTCCCGTCTTGTCGCTGACATAGCGGTTCAAGGGTTCGCGCAGCACATCCCACGGAAAGAACAGCAGCACCAGCAGGAGCAGGGCAACCAGCGCGGCCAGGGCGCCCGCTGCGCGCACGAGCCAAGCTGGCGGACGGCGGGATGTCGGCGCGATGGAAGCTGTCATTCGGCGAGTGTGCGGCGCGCGACACGCCCGCGAGGTCGGTTGCGCACCGCAACCTCTGTGCGCACGCACCTACGCTGCAGACGCAGCGCTTGTCGGCAGTCGCCTACATCAAGCCAGCTGCGCTCCTTGCATGATCCGGGCTGGCCGATTCACCGGTCGTGACATGCGACGCGGAGTGCGCGGTCAGGGAGCAACCGGTTCGGCCATGCAAGAAGCCAGATTGAAAACATTCATCGTCGAGGACAACGAGACGATCCGCGAAAACCTCGTGGCGACGTTGGAAGAACTGGCAGGCGTTCAGGCCGTCGGCTTTGCCACGTCCGAAGACACGGCGGTCGCATGGTTGCAGGCGCACGGCAACCTCTGGCAACTGGCCATCGTGGACCTGTTTCTCCAGCAGGGGAGCGGCTTGGGTGTGTTGAAGGCTTGCGCCCGCCGATCGCCCTCGCAGCGGGTCGTGGTGCTGAGCAACTATGCCACCGCCGACGTACGCCAGCGTTGCGCCGCGCTCGGGGTCGATGCCGTGTTCGACAAATCCAATGAAATCGATGCGCTCGTCGACTACTGCATTGCACAGGCCGACGCGCAACGCGGCTGAACTGCAGCGTCGCTGCGGCTCAGTCGATGAGCTTGTTCTTCAGCGCGTAATACGTCAGGTCGCTGTTGGAGGAGAGGTTCATCTTCTCCATGAGGCGCGTGCGATAGGTGCTGACCGTCTTGACCGACAGCGACAGCGTCTTGGCGATGTCGCCCGCCGTCTCGCCCTTGGCCAGCTTGAGGAACACCTGGAACTCGCGCTCCGACAACTGCTCATGCGGTGCCGCGTCGTCCTTGCGGTCCAACTGGCGAGCCAGCAGTTCGGCAACGCTCGGCGTGATGTAGCGGCGCCCGAGGGAGATGGTGCGGATCGCATTGACGATCTCGATCGGGTCGCACTCCTTGTTGAGGTAGCCGCTCGCCCCCTGGCGAATCAGGTTCATCGCGTAGTGCTCCTCGGGATAGCCGCTCAGGATCAGGATGCCGACATCGGGTGCCTTGGCACGGATCATGGCAAGCGCATCGATGCCGCTTTGTCCGGGCATCGAGAGATCCATCACCAGCACGTCGAGCTCGGTCGTGCGCACCAGCTCGATCGCTTCACGCCCGCTCGCCGCTTCGCCCGCAACGCGCAGATCGACATGCTCCGAAAAAAACTGCCGCAGGCCGGAGCGCACGATCGCATGGTCGTCCACAATTCCTATCTTGATCATTCGTTGCTTTCTACATTTGTGGGCGGTCTTGTTCGCCGCCATCTGCCGGCCCCTGTTCGGCGTCGATTATTCCCGAATTTGACAACGGGTCGTTCCAGGAATCCCTCATGCGCTGGTTAGTTGTTCCCAAGATGGCATTCAGTCTGACGCTGGCCGCCCTCGCCGCGCTGTTGCTGATCGGCATCAACGAGGCCGGCTATCGCGAGTCCAGCCGCGCCCTGAAGGACATCGGCGAGGCACAGCGCGCGCGCAGCACGCTCAACAACCTGCTGCAAAACGTCCTCGATGCCGAAACCGGCCAACGCGGTTATTTGTTGACCGGTGAGGCTCGCTACCGCGAACCGTACGACACGGCGGTCAAGCAGGTCGACGGCAACCTGGCCGCGCTGCGTCAGATCTACGCCGATAGGCCCGACGAACTCGACCGGCTCGGCGTGATGTCCGATCACGTGGCGCGCAAGCTCGGCGAGATGGACATGAGTTTGCGGCTGCGCCAGAGCGGCACCGAGGAAGCCTGGAAATTCGTCCTGACCACCGACGTGGGCCGCGAAGAGATGAACGCCATCCGGGTCCAGGCCGCCGAACTGATTGCATCCAGCAACCGGTCGCTGATGGTCGGGCAACAGCAGGTGGCCAAGGCGCTCACGCTCGGGCGACTCGGCATTGGCCTGGTGGCATTGGTGGCGCTGGTGTCCTTCTGGCTCTACCTTCGTCAAACCCACGCATTGCGTTTCGCCGGCGAGCGGCAGCAGGAAGCGCTGCAGCGGGAGCGCAACGCGCTGGAGAGCGAAGTCAGGGACCGCACTGCAAACCTGGCCGAGCTTGCGACCCACCTTCAGGACGTGCGCGAGACCGAGCGCGGCTATCTCGCGCGCGAGCTTCACGATGAGCTCGGCTCCCTGCTGACGGCCGCCAAACTGGACGTTGCGCGGCTCAAATCCCGGTTGATCGACTCACCCGACGCGAGCGAGCGGCTGCAGCATCTGACCGAACTCCTGAACAGCGGCATCGCGCTCAAACGCCGGATCATCGAGGACCTTCGGCCCTCCTCGCTCTCGAACCTGGGCTTGGTGGCGTCGCTTGAGATCCTGGGTCGCGAGTTCGGCGAGCGCGCCGGCATGCAGATCCACATGGCACTGGAACAGGTGCCGCTCGACGAGTCGCGGCAACTCACCGTGTACCGCATGGTGCAGGAAAGCCTGACCAACATCGGCAAGTACGCGGAAGCGACCGAGGCCACCATCGTCCTCAAGAACTACGAGAACCATGTGATCGTGGAAGTGGCGGACAACGGGAAGGGTTTCGATCCGCAGGCCGTGAGCCCGTCGACGCACGGGCTGGCCGGCATGCGCCACCGCGTTCAGGCCGCCGCGGGCAAACTCACGCTGAACTCTGCCCCCGGCGAAGGGACCCGCGTGATGGCCATGATCCCGGTGCAGCGCGGTTGAGTCGCCGCTCTCCTACGCTTCACAGCCTCGACTGCTGACAGGCCCCGGAAGGGTCCGATCGTACGCTGGGGCTGCCCGGCGGATGCACCGAACCGGCGCTTGTCCAACCACGAGGGTCACCTCGATCAGGAGTTCATCATGTTGCACTACGCAGTGGTCTTTCTGGTAATTGCCCTGGTGGCCGCGTTGTTCGGATTCGGCGGCATTGCTGCCAGTGCGGTCGGCATTGCGAAGATTCTCTTTGTGATCTTCCTGGTGCTTGCCGTCGTCAGCTTCATCGCCGGGTTGATGCGCAGGGGCTAGCGCCGCTACCATCTCCGGATCACAAAAAACCAACCCGCAGCAAAGGAAACACCACCATGAACGCTAATGCCAAGACCGCCGCCGAGCTGGCCGACGAAGCCCGTGACACCGCCAACGACGCGGTGGAGTCGACGCGCACCTACGCCCGCAATGCGGTCAATGCCGCTGGCGAAAAGGTCCGTGATCTGCGGGGCCAGGTCGAACCTGCCGTCGAGCAGCTCGCCAACCGCGTTCAACAGGCCGTCCAGCGCGGTCTCGAATCGGCCTCCAAGACGAGCGCACGTGCGCAACGCCAGCTCGAGCAGGCAGCCGACGTGACCGGCAAGTACATCACCGACCAACCCGTTCGTTCGGTGCTGATCGCAGCCGCCGCCGGCGCAGCGATCACGGCACTGCTGGTGCTCGCGTCGCGCCGTCGGGACGATTACTGATCTGATTGCACAGCGCCTGGCCGTTCCGTAGCACCATGCTCCATCCCCTTTTCTCCACGGTGCTCGGGCGACCCGAGCTGATCGCTGATCATCTTGTCAACTACGCGGCGCTGATACGCGAGGAAGGCGCCGCGGCCGGCCGCTTGCTGGTTCAGCGCGCAGTGGCTGGCGTGCTGGCTGCCGTGGGTGCCATGCTGGCACTCTTCCTGATCGGCACGGCGGTGATGCTGGGCGTCCTGCACGGCAGCTTCAATTGGGTGCTGGTGATCGTCCCGGGCGTCGCGGTACTGATTGCCGCGGTTTCCGGCTGGCTTGCCATGCGTCCCACCGTGTTCAACGCGTTCCATGACCTGGGCGCACAACTGGATGCCGACATGCAGGCCTTGCATCTTGCGGGAGGTTCGGATGCCGATCGTTCGTGACTCCCTGACCCCGCAGCAGCGGCTCGCCATTTCGCGTCGCGCATTGGTTCAGCATTTGCGCGGCGATCCGCCGCCCGAACTGCCGCACTCGGAAACATCGATGTCCGGTGTTCCGCGGAAGTCGGGCAAGCCAGGTCTGCTCGATCGCATCACCTGGATGCCCATGGTTCGTTCGGTTGCGCAGCGGTGGTGGCGTCGCCATCCCGCCAACGCCGTCGGCCAGTTGGCCCGCCCGGTGCTCGACCGCTATGCGCGCGATCAGCCCGGCAAGCTCGTCGCCGTGGCTGCCGCCTCCGGCGCATTGATTGTGCTGGTGCGTCCCTGGCGGCTCTTGTCTGCCGGGGCGATCGTTGCAGCGCTGATGAAATCCTCGGACATCGCGGACATGGTCACCACGTTGATGCGCACGACACCAGGAAAGCGTTGATCGTTGGTTTCTTCGCTCATGAAAAAGCCCGGCTCGGCCGGGCTTTTTCATGAGCAAGCGGCAGTGCGCCGCTTGCTGTCGATCACATCTTCACTTCGAGCTTGTTGTCGACAGAGCTGACGCCCTCCACGGCCTTGGCAATCTCCTCAGCGCGCGCTTTCGCCGCGGCTGTCGGCGCCGGACCGTTCAGCGTCACGATGCCGCCCTTGGTGTCCACGTTGATCTTGATCGCGCTCAGGTCCGAATCTTTTGCAAGACCCGCGGAAACGGCGGCCGTGATCGTGGCGTCGTCGACCTTGGCGGCGACGGTGGAAGTGGCGTCCTTCACGGCTTCCTTCGCATCGGCAGCGCCCTGCTTCATGCTGGATTCGGCGGATGCGGCCGTGGATTGGGTGCTGGCCTTGGCGTCGGTGGCCGCCTGGTCGGTCTTTGCGACGGCGCTGTCCACCTTTTCGCCAGCTGTGGTGTTGGTCTTGTTGTCGCAGCCGGCCAGGCCCAGAGCGCCACCGGCCAGCAACAAGGCCAGCAGGGTGCTACGCGTGCGTGCGCTGTGATTTTTACGGGTGTTCATTAGGGGAGCCTCCTGTTTGATTTGAAGCGGGCGATGAAGGCGTGCATACGCCTCGTGCCCGGGTTGGTTGGTCAGAGCTTGTCGGCGCCCGACTTGATGGCGTCCTTGGCCTTCTCCTTCACGTCGCCGTAGGTGCTCTGCACCTTGCCAGCGGCCTTGTCGGCGGTACCTTCGGCCTCGAGCCTTTCGCTGCCCGTCACCTTGCCGGCGACTTCCTTCACCTTGCCTTTGGCCTCTTCGACACGGCCTGCAACTTGATCCTTGTTCATAACGATTTCCTTCCGTTGGTTGGACACATGGTCCGGGCTTGAACCACGAAATCAATCTACTCAGCCCGGGTCACCGGAGACGGCGGCCCTGGGCGCGACCGGCTGTAGGACAGGTCATGCGCTGACGATCCAGCCTTCCAGGGGGTCGATCACGGCCGGCAGGCCCCATGCCGGCTGCCCCGAGGCCCAAGCCGTCTGAAGCAGGCACAGCACGCTGTCGATCAGGTCGCCTTGCGCATCGGCGAGAAGCGCACGCCGCTGCGCGGCGTCGAGCACGAGCCGCAGTCCGAGCCGGCGGCTACCGGTCGCCAGCGCGTCGAGCAGGTCCAGGCGCGCCCGTGCACGCTCGGGCGTTTGCCGCTTTCGGTCGTCCGCCTTGTAACTGCGCCGGCCGATCAATTCGCGCGCCAGCAGCCCGGGATAGCTCTCGAGCGCTATGCGTGTCGCCGCCCCTGCAGGCGCATGCAGTCCCGGCAGGTGCGCGCCGGCGGCCACGAGGCGCGGCACCCCCGCGTGCAGCATGAAAGCAACTGGCGGGTTGACCCACTTCATCGACGGACTGGAGCCGGCCGGCCCGTCGGTGGCGCGGTGTGCAAACTTGCCGCCCGCCGGCCGAGCTGCACAGAAAGCAGCAAATGCAGTGCGGATCTCGCCCCGCGTCAACGCGGCGTAGTACGACATCAGAGCCGGCCACTGCAGCGGCCACCCCAGTTCCACCACCAGTTCGCGCGGCAGGCCGAACGGGAAGTCGAAACCGCCGGTCCAGACCGGCGTGCGTGCCAGCCAGCCGCCCCACCCGTCGAGCGTGTCGAAGGTGTCGAGTCCCTGCAGCGTCACGCACACGCCGTCGACCGCACCGCGTGCGACCACGATGGGCTTGCGCCGGCTGGGCGCACTCGAGAAATCACAGCCGAACAGCAGCCCGCTCACGCCCGCATCAACCCAGCGCCAGCGCGATCACGCCAGCGGCAATGCAGCAGGCGCCGACCAGTCGCAGCAACCGGTCGCCCTCCCGCAGCAGGTGGCCACCGATCAGCGCGGCAAACAGCATGGACACCTCGCGCGCCGGCGCGACGTGCGAGATCGGCGCCTGCTGCACCGCATACAGCACCAGCACATAGGACACCGGGCTGATGGCGGCCACCAGCAACGCGTATTTCCACTGCGCGCGCCAGAGCCTCACCGTCTCTGTGCGGTCCTGCAGCGCGGCCGGCACCAGCAGCAGCACCCGCACGAAGTTTCCGAAATAGTCGAGCAGGATGGGCGACATCGCGAGCCATTTGACGGCGTAGCTGTCAGTGACCGTGTAGGCGGCAATGAACAGGCCGGTCAGCACGCCGTAGCGAATGCCCTTGTGCACGCGTTGCCGTAGCGCCGCATCGTTCGTGGCCCGCCACAGCCTGGGCCCGCCGGCCACCAGGAACACCCCGAGCACCACGCCCAAGACACCGCCCACCCCGGTCAGCGTGATGTGTTCGCCCAGGAACAGGATCGCGAACAGGGAGGAGATCAACGGGCCGGAACCGCGTGCAAGGGGATAGACCACGGTGAGATCGGACTTCCGGTAACCCCGCAGCAGGATGACGTAGTAGACGACGTGCAGCACCCCGCTGAGCAGCACGAAGCCCCACTCGGTCGCACCCCATAGCGGCACGACGTTCCACCCGAGCACGATGCCCAGCGGCGCCCAGACGACCATGAGGAATACGCCACTCTGAAACGCGAAGCGCGCGTCGCCGTTGGCCTTCTTCGCGGCGATGTTCCAGCTGGCGTGGATCACGCCGGCCAGCATGATCAGGCCAAAGGCAGAAAGCGGCACGCGCTACGCCGCGGCGGGAAGCATCTACGGCCGGCCGACGATGGCGGCGGTGGCCATCAACTCTTCCAGCAGCGCCAGGGAGACCTTGCCGGACACGGAGTAGGGGTCGAGCTCCGGTCGTTCCGAATAGCGCAGCAAGGTGGCCTGGTGCACCTTCGTGAGCGTGACCTGCCCCATCGTCCAGCCACCGAAGCGTCGTTCGGTGATCTCTTCGTAATGCAGCAGCACCACGTCCTTGTGGCGCGGGTCGCGCTGGATGTGGCCATACAACTCGCTGATGGCCGAGCGCCCACCCTCGATCGCCTGCAGGAAGATCCCGGCGCCATAGCACAGGATGCCGGTGACGCCGCAGGACGTGTTGTGCGCGCGCGATTGCGCAAGGATCGATTCGATGGCCGGTGCGCTCGAATCGACGGCGCGGCTGGCGTAGAGAAGGCGGACCAGCATGCTCAGTTCTTTCTCGGCAGAAGGGACAGGAACTCGCGCCGCAGCGACGCGTCTTTCAGGAACGCGCCGCGCATGACGGAATTGATCATCTTGCTGCCGGTCTCCTTGACGCCGCGCCAGCTCATGCAGAAATGCTCCGCCTCCATCACCAGCGCCAGCCCGTCGGGCTGGGTCTTCTGCTGGATCAGGTCTGCGAGCTGCACCACGGCCTCTTCCTGGATCTGCGGCCGGCCCATCACCCATTCGGCCAGCCGCGCATATTTGGACAGCCCGATCACGTTGGTGTGTTCGTTCGGCATCACGCCGATCCAGAGCTTGCCGATGATCGGGCAGAAGTGGTGCGAGCAGGCGCTGCGCACCGTGATCGGGCCGACGATCATGAGCTCGTTGAGGTGCTCCGCGTTCGGAAACTCGGTCAGCGAAGGCGGCGGGACATAGCGGCCCCTGAACACTTCGTTGAGGTACATCTTCGCGACGCGGCGGGCCGTGTTGTCGGTGTTGTGGTCGTGCTCCACGTCGATCACCAGACTGTCGAGCACGTGCTTCATCTTGACCTCGACCTCGTCGAGCAGCGCTTCGAGCTCGCCGGGTTCGATGAACTCGGCAATGTTGTCGTTGGCATTGAAGCGTTTGCGTGCCGCCAGCAGGCGTTCGCGGATCTTGACCGACACGGGCGTGCCTTCGTCGTCTCCCCCGCCGGCGGGGCGCTCTGCGGCGTCGATTTTCTTGAGCATCGGGCGATCCTAACAGCGGGGTGCTATCAACTCGATAGCATGAAATCGGTGACGAGCGGCAGGTGATCCGACATGCGCGCCCAGATGGGCCCGCGCGGCACGCTGCAGGATACGGGCGAAAGATGACGGCCGTAAATGAAATCGAGCTGGGCCACCGGCAGCCGCGACGGATAGGTCAGCGTGCGCGGACCGCGCAGGTCGCTCGAATCGCGCAGGCCGGCCGCGTTCATCGCGTAGCGCATGCGCGCACCCCAGTCGTTGAAGTCGCCCGCCACCACCACGGCCTCGCCGGGCGGCACCTCGCGCGCGATGAAGGCGTTGAGCAGCGCCACCTGGCGCACCCGGCTGCCCTTGATCAGGCCGAGGTGCACCACGATCGCGTGCACCGGCCGGCCCTCCACCTCGATCACCACATGCAGCAGGCCGCGCTGCTCGAAGCGGTGGTCCGAAATGTCCTGGTGGCCCTGGCGCAGCACCGGCCAGCGGGTCAGCAGGGCGTTGCCGTGCTCGCCATGGCGCGTGACCGCGTTGGTTTCGTACACGGCCCCCTGAACGCCCTTGTGGATGTTGTAGGTGGCCACGCGAAGCGTGTGGGCCGGTGAGTTCATGCCCGAAATTGTGGCAGCAAGAGAATAGCTTCGGCGTTGGACGGGGAAAAGCAGGCGTCGGCCGCCTCCCGGTACGCAAGCCATTGCCAGGCCGTGTGCTCGCGCGGGCTGAGCACCGGGTCGACCCGTTCCGGCAGGCACAGGCCGAACAGGTGTTCCGTGTTGTGTGTCACGCCCGGCGCATAGCGGGCGCGCCAGCGCGGGTAGATCTCGTAGACGTTGCGCAGCCGCCAGTCGCGCAGGTTCGGCGCGAGCGGGCTGCCCGGGCCGCAATCGATGCCGGTTTCCTCGGCCACCTCGCGCGCGGCGGTCAGGGCGAGCGGCTCATCGGCCACGTCCTTGCTGCCCGTGACCGATTGCCAGAAATCCTCTGCATCGGCACGGCGGATCAACAGCACCTCGAGCGCGGCCGTGTGGACCACGACCAGCACCGACTCGGGGATCTTCCAGAGCCGGTGGTCGGTCATGTTCCGGTGCTCAGGCCGGCTGCGGGTTGCTGTTGCGCAGGCGGATGTGCAGTTCCCGCAGCTGCTTCTCGTCGACCGGGCTGGGCGCCATGGTCAGCAGATCCTGCGCGCGCTGGGTCTTGGGGAACGCGATCACGTCGCGGATCGACTCGGCGCCCGTCATCAGCATGACGAGGCGGTCGAGGCCGATCGCGATGCCGCCGTGCGGCGGCGCGCCGTACTGGAGCGCGTCGAGCAGGAAGCCGAACTTCAGCTGTGCATCCTCGGCGCTGATCTTGAGCGCGCGGAACACCTTGCTCTGCACTTCCTCGCGGTGGATACGCACCGACCCGCCGCCCATCTCGATGCCGTTGAGCACCATGTCGTAGGCCTTGGCGATGCACTTCTCGGGCGCGGTGTCCATGAGGTCTTCATGGCCGTCCTTCGGTGCCGTGAACGGATGGTGCACGGCGCTCCAGCGCTGGCCTTCCTCGTCGAACTCGAACATCGGGAAGTCGACCACCCAGAGCGGCGCCCAGCGGTCTTCGAACAGGCCGGCCTTCTTGCCGAAGGCGCTGTGGCCGATCTTCACGCGCAACGCGCCGATCGCGTCGTTGACGACCTTTTCCTTGTCGGCACCGAAGAACAGGATGTCGCCGTTGCGCGCGCCCGTGCGGGCGATGACTTCGGCCAGCGTGCTGTCGTCCAGGTTCTTCACGATCGGGCTCTGCAGGCCCTCGCGGCCGGCGGCCGCGTCGTTGACCTTGATGTAGGCCAGCCCCTTGGCGCCGTAGATCTTGACGAACTCCTGGTACGCATCGATCTCGCCGCGCGAAAGGCCGCCCTCGGCACCGCCGCCCGGCACGCGCAGTGCCACGACACGGCCACCGTCCATCGTCGCGGCGTTCGAGAACACCTTGAAGTCCACGCGCTTCATGAGCTCGGTGAGTTCGGTGAATTCGAGCTTGACGCGCAGATCGGGCTTGTCCGAGCCGTACTTGAACATCGCGTCGCCGTACGTCATGGTCGGAAACACCGGCAGGTCGATGCCCGCGGCGTTGCGGAACACGTTGCGGATCATCCCTTCGAACATCTCGCGGATCTCTTCCTCGGCAAGAAAGGAGGTCTCGATGTCGATCTGGGTGAATTCGGGCTGGCGGTCTGCGCGCAGGTCCTCGTCGCGGAAGCACTTCACGATCTGGTAGTAGCGGTCGTAGCCTGCCACCATCAGCAGTTGCTTGAAGAGTTGCGGCGACTGCGGCAGCGCGAAGAAGCTGCCGTCGTGCACGCGGCTGGGCACCAGGTAATCGCGCGCGCCTTCGGGCGTGGACTTGCCGAGCATCGGCGTCTCGATGTCGATGAAGCCGTTGGCATCGAGGAACTTGCGCGTTTCCATCGTCACCTTGTAGCGCAGCATCATGTTGCGCTGCATGGCCGGACGGCGCAGGTCGAGCACGCGGTGCGTGAGGCGCGTGGTTTCGCTGAGGTTGTCGTCATCGAGCAGGAACGGCGGCGTCACCGACGGGTTCAACACCTTGAGCTCGTGGCAGAGCACTTCGACCTTGCCGCTCTTGAGCGACTCGTTGACCGTGCCTTCCGGTCGGCCGCGCACCAGGCCCTTGATCTGCACGCAGAACTCGTTGCGCAGGTCTTCGGCCACGGCGAAAGTGGCAGCGCGGTCGGGGTC
>SEGN01000030.1 GCA_004211245.1 Variovorax sp. | reverse complement strand
CAGGGCAAGGAGATCCCGATCGGTGTCTTCAATGCGCAGACCGGCACCTACGCCTTCGGCGGCGTGCCGATCCAGAACGCCATGAAGCTCGCACTGGAGGAAGCCAACGCGGCGGGAATGCCCGGCGGCAACAAGTTCAAGATCTTCGAAGGCGACACCGCCGGCGAAAAGGGGCAGGTGATCAGTCTGGTGAACCAGTTCATCAAGCGTGACAACGTGATGATGATCCTCGGCCCGACGATCAGCGGCGAGGCCCTGGCCGGTGCGCCCGTGGCCAACGACATGAAGGTGCCGATCCTGGCGATCGGCAGCTCGCCCGGCATCATCGCGACCGGCCCGTGGGCGTTCAAGATCCAGTCGACGCCGGTGGACATCATGAGCTTCCTCGGCAAGCTCGCGGTCGAGAAGCTCGGTGTGAAGCGGGTGATCCTGATCCACGACCAGAGCAACGACGGCTATGTCGGGCAGACCGCGGCACTGGGCGACTACCTGAAGAAGGCCAACACCGAGATCGTGGCCAACGAGCGATTCGTGTCGTCGGAATCCAACTTCCTGGCATTGGCCACCAAGGTGGCGACCACGCCGACCGATGCGATCTTCATCGCGGCGCCGGCCGAGGTTTCCGCCAACCTGATCATCCAGATTCGGCAGGCAGGACTGGACCCGAAGGTGAAGTTCATCGGCCCCTCGACCCTCGGTTCCGCAGGCTTCGTCAAGGCGGGCGGCAAGGCGGTGGATGGCACCTACGTCGTGTCCGACTACGCGCCGAGCAATCCCTCGCCGATGAACCAGGCCTTCGTGAAGGCCTTCACCGCGAAGTACAAGAGCGCGCCCGACAACTGGGCCGGCATGGGTTACGCGCTCGGGCAGGTCGCCGTGCAGGCGGTGCGCAATGCCGGACCTACACCCGACCGCACCCGGATCCGCGACGAACTCGCCAAGCTCAACAACGTGCCGGTGGTGCTGGGCAATGGCACCTGGAGCGTCGACTCGGGCCGCAATCCGAGCTATGGCGGCGTCCTGCTGCAGGTGAAGGACGGCACCTTCATCGCCGTCCAGTGACGGCGGCGCTTCCTTCCATGTTCAGCCTCGAAGGCAAAGCCGCCATCGTGACCGGCGGCGGCTCCGGCATCGGCGCGGCCATCACCCGGCGCTTTCTGGCCGCGGGCGCGCGCGTGCTCATCAGCGACATCGTCGACCGGCAACCGCAGGCCACCGAATGGCATTGCGATTTCTTCCAGGCCGACGTCAGCGACGCGACGCAGGTCGCCGCCATGCTCGACCATGCGCAGTCGCTCTACGGGCGACTCGACATCCTGGTCAACAACGCCGGCACGCCGCTGCAGACGCGGCTGGAGACAGCCGGCGAGGCGGCTGGCCGCACCAGCTGGCAGGTGCTGGCGCTCGGCCCGCTGTACGGCATCCGGGAGGCTGCGAAGCGCATGGCGCCAGGCGGCTCGATCATCACCACCGCATCGGTCGCGGGCGCCATCGGCATGCCCGGGCTGATGGACTACTCGATGGCCAAGGCGGCAGCCATCGCGGCGACGCGGGCCTCGGCGATCGAACTCGGGCCACGCGGCATCCGCGTCAATTGCATCTGTCCCGGCATCATCGCCACGGCGGCATCGAAGGAGCGCCAATCGCCGATCGGCCGCATGGCCAGGGCCGTCACGCCGCTGGGGCGCCCGGGCGAGCCGGAGGAAGTCGCGCCGCTCGCGCACTTTCTGGCCAGCGACGATGCCAGCTACGTGACCGGCCAGGCCTTTTTCGTCGACGGCGGCTGGAGTTGCGGTGCGACCGAGGCCACCGTGGCCTGGGCGTCGGGCGCATGAGCCGCCACATCAGATCCCATCAACTCCAGGAGAACCCTTTCATGTCCACGACCCCTTCCAGCCGACGCGGCTTTCTGCGGCAGACCGGCCGCGTTGCCCTGGCCGGCGCACTGCCGATGGCCGGCCTGCTCGAGGCCCGGGCGCAGTCGCCTGCGCCCGCCTGGAAGCCGCAAAGCACGGTCAGGCTCGTCGTCGCCACTGCGGCCGGCGGCGCAACGGACATCTTCGCGCGTGTGATCGCCGAGCCGCTGGCGACGCGCCTCGGACGCCCGGTCATCGTCGAGAACAAGCCGGGCGCCTCCGGCATGATCGGTTCGGGCCATGCCTACCGCGCGACCGACGGCCACACGTTCTTCATCGCGACGCTGGACAACATCACGCTGGCCCCGCTGGTGCAACCCAAGATGGACCACAACCCGATGGAGATGGTGCCGGTGATCTCGCTGGGCACCATCGACATGGCGCTGTCGACGCGCGGCGACCTGCCGCCCGACAACCTGGCCGACTTCATCGCCTACGCGAAGAACAACAAGCTCAACTACGCCCACTGGGGCGCAGGCGCGCTGGGCCATCTGGTCGTGGAGTCCTTCAAGGCCAAGACCGGCATCCGCGACCTGCAAGGGATCCCGTACAACGGCAGTGCGCCGGGCATCCAGGCACTGATCAGCGGCCAGGTCGACGTCATGCCGGTTCCGCTCAACCAGGCCATCACCTATCGCAAGCAACTCAAGGTGCTGGCGAACTTCGGCACCAAGCGCTTCGACCGCCTCGCGGACGTGCCCACCATGCGAGAGCAGGGCGTGGACTTCGCCCTCAGTTCGTGGCTCGGGGTGTTCGCGCCGCCGAAGACCTCCAAGGACGTGGTCGATTCGCTGCATGCCGCGCTGCTGGACATCACGGGCACGCCGGCCTACCTGCAGAAGCTGACCGACAGCGGCATGAACGCGCATCGCTTCGACTCGCCGGCCGCGTACGCCGGGTACATCCGCGACAACTACGCGGACATGCAGGCGGCCGTGGCGGCGTCGGGCTACAAGCCGCAGGCGTAGACGGACGGACGCGCGTCAGGCCGTCAAGCCGCCGTCGACGTTGTAGACGCCGCCGGTCACGAAGCTGGCCTGCGGACCCAGCAGCCAGAACACCAGCTGCGCCACCTCGTCGGCCGTGGCGGCCCGGCCGAGCGGCTGGTTGGAGAAGTGCTGCTTCAGCGCGCGCTCGGCCTCCTCTTCGGTGCGTCCGTCGACGCGGAAAGTGCTGCGCAGCAGCGGCGTGTCGATCGGCCCCGGACAGATGCAGTTGATGCGGATGCCATGCGGAGCCAGCTCGAGCGCGGCCTGTTGCGTCATGCGGATCACGGCCGCCTTGGACGCGCCGTAGACCGCCAGCCCGGCCTCCGGCCGGCTGCTGCGCTGCCCGGACACCGATGCCGTGTTGACCATCGTGCCGCCGCCCGACGCGCGCATCGCGCGGCCCACGGCCTGCAGGCCAAGCAACACGCCGCGCACGTTGATGGCAAAGATCCGCTCGAAGGTGTCCATGTCGAAATCCAGCAGCTGCGCCTGCGGCCCGACGATGGCGGCGTTGTTGTGGAACAGGTCGATGCGGCCGAAGCGTGCAAGCGTCTGGTCCACGTAGCGCTGCACGTCCTCGGCCACCGACACGTCCGCGGTGACTGCGAGCACGCGCGACGCGTCGAGGCTGCGGACGGCGGCCTCGAGCGTGCCCTCGTCGCGGTCCACCAGCGTGACGCGGGCGCCGGCCTCGAGCAGCTGGTGCGCGAGGGCCAGGCCCACGCCGCTGGCGGCGCCGGTGACGACCGCGGTTTTATTGTCGAACAGGGGTTGTGTCATCTCAATGCGACCTGCAGTGCGCTCGGCGCGCGGAACACGAAGGTGTGCATGTGGCCGGCGGTGTCGGGCTCGATCAGCCGCATGCGCGGAAAACGCCGGGCGAACTCCTCGAACACGATCCGCATCTCCATGCGGGCCAGCGGTGCGCCCAGGCAGAAGTGCACGCCGTTGCCGAAGGTCAGCTGCCTGCGCGCGTTCTTGCGCCGGATGTCGAAGCGCTGCGGGTCCTCGAACACTTCCTCGTCACGGTTGGCGGAGGCGAAGGAGAGCATGATCGGCGCGCCCTCGGGAATCGTCACGCCATGGAACTCCACGTCCCGCATGGCGACGCGACGCCAGCCGATCACGGCGCCCGCATAGCGCATCCCCTCCTCCACCGTGTTGGCGGCGAGGGTCGGGTCTTCGCAAAGCATGCGCCACTGGTCCGGGTGTCGCATCAGTTCGCGGAAGGTGTTGGTGAGCTGGTTGGTGGTGGTCTCGTGACCCGCGAAGGCCACGCCGAAGGTGTGGTTCACGGCCTCGGGCAGCGTCATCACCGCATCGTCGCCGTTGCGGATCGCGAGGATCCTGCTGGTGAAGTCGTCCCGCGGATTCTTCAGCCGGTCGTCGACCAGCTCGCGGCAATACTGCCAGTAGGCGACCAGGTTGCGTGCGCCGGCCATCTGCTGCTCGTAGGTCGCCGGACTGAAGTCGATGACGCTGCGCGCGCCGGCCCACTTCTTGACGTCGGGAATGTCCGACTCGGGCACGCCCAGAATCCGGAACACCACCTGCGCCGGCAGCTCGTAGTTGACGTCGGCCAGCAGATCGACCGTATCGCGATCCTTGATGCGCTCGATGGCTTGCGCCACCAGGTTGCGCACGTGTCCTTCGAGTTCGATGAATGCGCGCAGGTTGAGCACCTGGCTGGTGGTGCCGCGGATGCGCCTGTGCGTCGCGCCGTCCAGGCTCGAATGGCTCCCGGTGGGTGCGTAGCCGCCGGCCTGGAGGATCGCCTGCGCATCCGGATGCATCGGCGTGACAGGGCGCGTGGTGTTCTGCGACGAGAAACTCTCGCCATCGTGCAGCACGCGGTAGACATCGGCGTGCCGGGTGAGCACCCAATAGCCGATCTCCTCGCACCAGAACACCGGCTCCTCGCGGCGCTGGCGTTCGAGCGCCGCATGCAGTTCGGGGCCGTAGTAGGGCTGCAGGTCGCGGCCTGTCGATGCAACCGGCGCGGAAAGGAAGGGGCAGCCGGTCATCGGGTCAGCGCATCAGCATGCCACCGTTGACGTCGATCGTCGCGCCGGTGACGAAGGCCGCATCGGGCGACACCAGGTAGCCGACCGCCGCGGCAATCTCCTCTGGCAGGCCGATGCGCCCGAGCGGCACTGCAGCGGTCCCCATGTATTTCTGGTCGCCGTTGCCGGGCGGCACCGTGAGTTGCAGCATCGGCGTGTCGATCGGCCCCGGCGCCACGGTGTTGACGGTGATGCCCAGGCTCGCCGCCTCGCGCGCCGCGACCTTCGACAGCGCCAGCACGGCACCCTTGGACGCACTGTAGGCGGCGCCGCTCTGCATGCCACCCATCTGGCCGGCGAGCGAGGCCACCGTCACGATGCGGCCATGCGGCACGGGCCTGCCACCGGCCCGGCGCAGCATCTCGCGGATGCAGAGGAAGCTGCCCCGGGCATTGACCTGCATCACGCGGTCCCACTCGTCCAGGCTGATGTCGATGGTGGCCAGGCGCCCGGGTTGCGGGGCGGTGCTCAGGATGCCCGCGAAACAGGCCAGCACGCTGACCTCGCCCGCGCGGTCAGCGGCGCTTGCGAAGGCCTCGCGCACGCTGGCTTCGTCACCCACGTCGCAGCGCAGGCCGAAGTGGCCCGCGCCCGGCAGTTCGGCCGCGGCGGATTGGGCACGCGCAAGGTTCAGGTCGGCCAGCACCAGGGTCAGGCCGTCGGCCGCCAGGCGTCTGGCCGTCGCCAGGCCGAGTCCGCTGGCGCCGCCGGTGACGAGTGCGACGCGCCGCGGGCTGTTGGAAGTGGTGGTCGTCATGTGTCGGGATGGGCCTCGGTCCAGCACGCGACCATCGCATCGCTGACATAGGCGCTGGTCGTCTGGCCGCCATCGACCGCCAGCACCTGGCCGGTGACGAAGCCTGCATCGTCGCTGCACAGGAACGCCGCCGCGCCGGCGATCTCTTCGGGCAGGCCGGGCCGGCCCATGGGCGTGGTGCCGACGATGGTGGCGTAGAACCGCGCGGTGTGGAGCCGGCCCGCGGTCTGCGGTGTGGCGACGATGCCCGGCGCGATGGCGTTCACGCGAATGCCGCGGTCGGCGTAGTCGGCCGCGAGATTGCGCGTGAGCCCGATCACGCCGGCCTTGGCCATCGAATACACGGCCTGGCGCCGGTAGCCCACCAGACCGAGCGACGAGGCGATGTTGACGATCGCGCCGCGCGACCGGAGCAGTTCCGGAAACGCTTCGCGCGTGATGCGGAAGTTGCTGCGCAGGTTGATGTCGAGCCACTTGTCGTAGTCGTCATCGGTGGTTTCATGGAACGCCGGGCAGTTGCCCAGGCCCGCGTTGTTGACCAGCACGCGCACCCCGCCGTAGGCGTCCACGCAGCGCCGGACGATGCGCGCCGGCGCATCGGGCGCGTTGACGTCGGCCACCAGCGTCGTCAGCCGGCCCGATGCGGGCAACGCCGCCAGTGCGTCGGCGTTGATGTCCACCGCCAGGACGTTCGCGCCCTCTTCATGAAGGCGCAGCGCGATGGCCCGGCCGATGCCGGAGCCGGCAGCAGTGACGATCGCCGGGCGCCCGGTGAAGCGCTGCAGCGCAGCGCTCATGCAACCATCCACACGTCGTACACCGGGCCGTCGGGCTCGCGCGTGCCGGTGCCGATGGCGACCTTGTCGTTGAGCCACAGAAGCCGCGGCGCCGCGGTTTCGAACTGGACCAGGACACGAAAGTAGTCCTCGCCGCGGGCGACCGGTTCCCGGTTGACGATGCGCCGCATGACGTCGGGCGTCGGTCCGTTGCGGCGGCCGTTGTAGGTCATGTAGACGATCTCGCCCTGCTCCGTCTGCAGCACGAGGCGCACGTCCAGGTGCAGGCCGCCGTCGGGCCGCTCCAGCACCACGTCGGCACCGCCCGGCAGCACCTTGCCGCTCAGCTCGGCGCCCGCGAAGTGACCGCCGCTGACGACCATGACCCTTCGCGTGTAGCCGTGCGGCACGGCGCCGACCATCTGCGGTGGCGCGGTGACTTCGGCCTTGATCCGGAACAGCGGCTCGAGGACGACCGGCGTCATCGTCGGATCAGTCATAGCGCTTGCGCAGTCCCTTGATCATCTCGATCAGGGCCTCGGGCACGTCGCGGCCGTCGGCCTTCGCCTGCTCCTTGCAGTCGACCCAGCGCTTGAGGTCCTCATAGCCCTTGTCGGTGTGGCGGTTCCACTCCATGTCGAGCGGCGTGGTGATCTCCAGGCGAATGCCGGCCGGGTCATGGAAATAGATCGAGAGGATCATTCCCTTGTGGTCGGTCGGTCCGATCACGGGCACGCCCTGCGAGGTGAGCCATTCGTACCACTTCATCACTTCGGCACGGTCCTTCGCCTGCAGCGCGATGTGGTTGAAGATGTCGTAGGCCGGATGCGTCGACTTGGCCGGCGGCGGCACGCCCGGGGCCTCGAAGAACGCCAGGGTCGACCCATCGCCCATGCGAAAGAAGATGTGGAAGTACGGGATCTTGTCGCCGGTCGAGGGGACATGGTCGTCGACCACCGTGCTCGCGATCTCCATGCCCATCAGGCGCGTATAGAAGTCGGTGGTGGCCTGCACGTCGTGGGTGACCCATGCGGCATGGTTCAACATCATCGGCGTGAGGCCGGGATTGGCGCCCTTCGGTTCGGGGGCCGCCGCGAGCGATCCGGGTATCGACGCGGTCGCGGTTGCAGCTTCTTGCATGGGAGATCTCTCCAGGTTGATGGGGTTGACGTGGGGTTGCAGCTTCAAAGCTGCGGGTCGGCGATGCGCACGCGAATGCCGTCCAGCTCGGCACTCATCACGATCTGGCAGCAGAGCCGGCTGGTGGGCTCGCGCGGCGCTGCCGTGTAGTCGAGCATCTGGTTCTCGGTGTCGCTGCGCGGGGACAGCTTCTCGTCCCAGGGCGCTTCGACGATGACGTGGCAGGTGGCACAGCTCATGACGCCGCCGCAGTCGCCGACGATGCCTTCGATGCCATGGCCGGTGGCGACCATCATCAGGCTGGTACCGTCGGCCGCGTCGACTTCATGGGTCTGGCCGTCTGGGTGGATGTATGTGACCTTGGACATTGCTTGTGTGAGGTGGTTTTTCCTGACTGTGAACCGGCTTGCGCGCCCGGTCAGTCCCCACCAGGGGGACGTTGTCCGCGCCTGCGCGCCAGCCACGCAGCGCCGCGCTTGACGAGGCCGACCACGCCCTGTGGCATGAGAAACATCGACAGGATCATCGCGGCCGCAAAAATGGCCGACGGCGCCGATTTCGATATCGAGTCCGCGAAGTTGGGCACGAACTGTATGAAGGCAGCGCCGATCAGCGCCCCCGAAATGGTGCCCAGGCCACCCACCACCGCACCGACCAGGAAGAACACCGACACGAATCACGGCGGCGATGCACGCGACGACGAGATAGAGCCACTGGTCGGACGACAGCTTCAGGCCCGCGGGCGCCTCCGGCTTCATGAGCACGATGCCCTGCACGCCCCCGGTCCAGGGTTCGAGTGCCTTGTACTTGAGCAGTTGCGGCGTGGCGAGTGCCAGCGCGAAGGTGGCCAGGGCAAGGTAATGGCCCTTCAGCCGGAGCGCCGGCCAGCCGAACAGAAAGCCGAACACGAAGCAGGCGGCCGCGGACACCGGCAGCGTGCTCCACCAGGGCCAGCCCGCATGCTCGATGAGGACCGCAGTGATGTAGGCGCCCATCGCGTAGATCGCGCCGTGGCCCAGCGAGATCTGCCCGTTGTAGCCGACCAGCATGTTCAGGCCCAGCACCGCGATCGCCGAGATCAGGGTCAGCGTCACCAGGAACAGGCGGTAGTCGCTCAACACGAAGGGGATCGCGATGGCCACCGCGGCCAGCAACGGGAGCGCGACGCGCGCCCAGGGGCCGATGGCGGCCGGTTCGCGCGGCATCGCGCCGATGGATGCGGCAGGGGCGCCGCGCACGTTCAAGAGGCTGGACATGGATCGGTTTCCTCGCTCAGACCCGCGCCACGAGGCGACGGCCGAAGATGCCGGACGGGCGCACCAGCAGCACGCCGACGATGACCACCAGCGCCACCGACAGCTTGAGTTCGGTGCCCACCACGTAGGCGCCCGCGAGGTTCTCCACCACGCCGACGATGAGGCCGCCGATGACCGCGCCCCAGGGGTTGTCGATGCCGCCCAGCAGGGCCGCCGCGAACGCATAGATGAGCACGCCGCCCATCATGTGCGGGTCGAGGAACACCACCGGCGCCACCATCAGCCCGGCGATCGCGCCGATCAGCGCGGAAAGGCCCCACCCGAGGGACAGCATGAAGGACACCGGAATGCCGGCCAGTCGCGAAGACACCGGGTTCTCCGCCGAGGCGCGCATGGCGAGGCCCAGCCGGGTGAACCGCAGGAAGGCGAACAGCACCGCCATCACCGCCAGCACGACCACGATGGTGCCGAACTCGTGGCCCGAGATGAGCGTGGTGCCGAACGGGCCCTTGTCCGGGAACGGACTCGGAAAGGTTTCGAGCTGGTGGCCGAAGATCCAGCCCGCGAGCGAATTGACGCCCACGAAGAGGCCGATGAAGACCACGATGACCGAGAGCTCGGGGGCATTGCTGAGCGGGCGCAGCACCACGCGCTCGATCGCCATGCCCATCACGAATCCGAACACCAGCGTGATCGGCACTGCGGCCCAGTACGGCAGGCCGTACTTGATCAGCATCCACGCGATGAACGTCGAGAACATCGCCATCTCGCCCTGCGCGAAGTTGATGTGGTGCGTGGACTGGTAGATCATCACCAGCGCGAGCCCCAGGCACGCGTAGATGCCGCCCATGGCGATACCGGCGGAGATCTGCTGCAGCAGGCTGTACATCGTGCGGTCCTCGAAAGTTGCTTCAGAAGCCGAGATAGGAACGGCGGATCTGCTCGTCGTCGCGCAGTTCGCGCGCCGTGCCCGACATCACGGTCGAGCCCGTCTCCAGCAGCCATGCGTGATCGGCCAGGTCGAGCGCGCGCGCCACGTTCTGCTCCACCAGCAGGATGCTCACGCCCTCCTTCTCGTTGATCAGCTTCATGATCTGGAAGATCTCCCGGATGATCAGCGGCGCAAGGCCGAAGGACGGCTCGTCCATCATGAGCAGGCGGGGCCGCTGCATCAGCGCGCGGCTGATGGCCAGCATCTGCTGCTCGCCGCCGGACAGCGTGCCGGCCTGCTGCTGACTGCGCTCGCGCAGGCGCGGAAAGTAGCCGTAGATCCGCTCGAAGTCGGCATCGATCTCGCTGCGACGCTTGCGCAGGTAGGCGCCGACGCGCAGGTTCTCTTCCACCGTCATGTTGACCAGCGTGCCCCGACCGTCCGGTACGTGCGCCACGCCCAGGCGCGCCACCTTCTCGGGCGGCAGGCCGTCGATGCGCTGGCCGGCGAAGCGGATCTCGCCTGCGGTGCGCACGAGGCCGCTGACGGCGCGCAGCGTGGTGGTCTTGCCGGCGCCATTGGCGCCGAGGATCGTGGTGATGCCCCCTTCGGCAACCTCGAAGTCGATGCCCTTGAGAACCCGTGTGGCGCCGTAGAACGCCTCCACGCGCGAAGCCTGCAACAGGGGCGCTGCCATCAGACGGTCTCCTCTTCGGTGCCGAGGTAGGCGCGCACGACCTCGGGGTCGACCTGGACGTCGGCCGGCAGGCCATCGGCGATCTTGCGGCCGAAGTTCATCGCCACCACCTGGTCCGACACACGCATCACGAGATTGAGGTGGTGCTCCACCAGCAGCACGGTGACCTGGAACCGGTCGCGCACGTCCTGGATCAGTTCGCGCAGCCCGTCCACCTCCTCGTGATTGAGGCCGGCCGCCGGCTCGTCGAGCAGCAGCAGCTTGGGGTCGGCCACCAGCGCACGTGCCATTTCGACCCGCTTGCGGGTGCCGAAGGAGAGCTGGTTGACCGCGGTCGATGCGACGTCGCGCAGCGCGAGCAGCTCGAGCAGCCGCTCGGTGCGGTCGCGCACCTCGGCCTCCTCGCGCCGCACCGAACCCAGGCGCAAGGCATTGGCCCAGTAGCCGGTCGCCGTGCGGCAATGGCGCCCCACCTGCACGTTCTCGCGCACGGTCATCGCCGGAAAGAGGGCCACGTTCTGGAAGGTGCGCCCGATGCCCGCCGCGGCGATGGCGTGCTGGGACTTGGACAGCAGGTCCTCCCCGTCGAACTCGATCGCACCGCCACTGGGCGTGTAGAGCCGGCTCAGGCAGTTGAAGAGCGTGGTCTTGCCCGCACCATTGGGACCGATCACGCCACAGATCGCGCCGCGCCGCACGTCGAACGAAATGCCGTCGAGGGCGACGATGCCACCGAATCGGACGGACACGTCGCGCACGCGCAGCAGCGGCTCGGAAGTTGTTGGCGTTGGGTTCATGGGCATGGCATCTCGATGCGTCGCAGTGTCACGGCATGCCGCTACAGCGTCAGTCCCCTGCCAGTGGTACAGGCCGGGGCCGCACGGCAACGGGCAAACCCTTGTCCCTTGCAACGGGGACTGACGCCGACGGGCGTCCTGCCTAAATTCCGGAGAGCCTCCTCTGGAACCATTCCATGACCGTCCTGCAATCTCCCCGGCCACTCGGCGTCGATCCCTACTCGACGGCCGTGTTGCTGGATCCCTATCCCTTTCACCAGCAGCTGCGCGCCGCCGGGCCCGCCGCCGAGATCACCGAGCACGGCGTCTACGCCGTGGGCGGCTTCGAGGAGGCCGGGGTGGTGCTCAAGGACCACCGACGTTTTTCGACCACCGGCGGCATCGGCCTGGCGGATGCACGCAAGCCGGGGGCCAACTTCCGCCCGCTCAACGCGCTGCTCGAAGTCGATCCACCCGACCACACGCGCCTGCGCAGCGTGGTCAACCGGATCCTTTCGCCGGCGCGGGTTCGCCAATGGCGCGCCGACATGGAACGCGATGCCGAACAGCTGGTCGACCGGCTGCTCGACCAGCGCGAAGTGGAAGCGGTCGAACAGCTGGTCGAGGCCTACATCTTCAAGGTCTTCGTCGATGCGGTCGGCGTGCGCTTCGATCGCGATGCCATCCTCGCCATCGGCGCGATGAGCTTCAACCAGAGCGGGCCCCAGAACCAGTTGTTCCATGACGCGATGCGTCGCGCGCAGCCGTATCTGCAATGGTTCGAGGAAAGCCAACAGCGGGAGCACGTGCAATCGACCGGCCTGGCGGCCGAATTCTTCGCGGCGGAGGATGCCGGCGAGATCGGCCCGGGCATCGCATCCAACCTCACGCGCACGTTCGTGCGCGGCGGCATGGACTCGACGATCGCAGGCATCGGATCGACCCTGATGCATCTGTCGCGCAATCCGGACCAATGGAACTGGGTGCGCGAGCAGCCGAGCCGGGCCCGCAACGCCTTCGAGGAGGGGACGCGCATGGAGACCCCTTTCCAGGTGACCTACCGCGTCACGCTGGGGGACACCGATCTCCATGGCGTGCACCTCGAGGCCGACAGGAAGGTCGGCGTCTACCTGGGATCGGCCAATCGCGATCCGCGCCGCTGGCCGGAGCCGGACCGGTACGACGCCGCCCGCAACACGCAAGGGCACCTCGCCTTCGGTGGCGGCGAGCACAACTGCATCGGCCAGATGATGGCGCGGCTCGAGTCCGAATGCCTGATCGCTGCGCTGGCGCGCCGCGTCAAGGCGCTCGAGCCGGCCGGCGAGGCGGTCTGGAGGCCGGTCAACCAGATGCGCACGCTGGACACCCTGCCGCTGCGGCTGGTCGCGGCCTGAAGGTCACACGATGAATCAACGCTTCAAGAACCGGGTCTGCATCGTGACCGGCGCGGGCAGCGGCATCGGCCGGGCCACGGCGCATCTGCTCGCCGCGGAGGGCGGCATCGTCGCCGTGAACGACGTGCGCGACCTGCCGGCCGAAGCGACGGCCCAGTCGATCCGCGACGCGGGCGGTGAAGCCTTCGCGGTCGCCGGGGACGTGTCGGACTTCGACCAGGTGCAGGCCAACCTGGCCGTGGTGCTCGAGCGCTGCGGGCACGTGGACGTGCTGGTCAACAACGCAGGCCTGTTCGACATCGGGCCGGCGGAATCGGTGACACCCGAGCGGTGGCGACGTTCGATGGCCGTCAACCTGGATGGCAGCTTCTACTGGGCTCAGGCCGTGGCCACGGGCAGCATGATCGCGCGCAGGAGCGGACGCATCGTGAACGTGTCTTCGCCCGCCGGGCTGGCTGCGATTCCCAACAACATCGGCTACGTCGCATCCAAGCATGCTGTCGTCGGGCTGACCCGCTCGCTCGCCGTCGAATGGGGCCGGCACGGCATCGGTGTCAACGCGCTGTGCCCCGGCGTGACCGAAAGCGAAATGGTTCAAGGCTTCAGGGCCGCCGACCCGGCCATGTTCGCCGACCGGCTCAAACGCATCCCGGTCGGCCGCAGCGCGCAACCCGAGGAGCAGGCCGAAGCCATCGCCTTTCTGGCTTCGGCGCAGGCCAGCTACGTCAACGGTCTGATCATGAGCGTGGACGGCGGGATGCATGCGCTCTTCGCCGGCTACTCACTTCAGGTCGATGCGCCCGCAGTGCCCGTGAGCCCATAGGAGCCTTCATGCAATTCGTCCGCCCTTCGCTGCCGCCCGGCACCGTCGCTCGCCATTCAAGGAACACCCATGACTGAAACAGACATCGTCATCGTCGGCAGCGGGGCCGCTGGCCTGACGGCCGCCATCACCGCGCGCGTGCTGGGCCTGCAGGCCGTCGTGATCGAGAAGACCGAGGTGTTCGGCGGAACGACGGCCTATTCGGGTGGCGCGCCGTGGATCCCGTGCAACCACCTGATGGAACGCATCGGCCTGAGCGACACGCGCGAGGCCGCCGACACCTATCTGCACGCGGTGCTGGGCGAGGCCTACAACGGCGACCTGGTCAATGCCTACCTCGACAACGCCGCCGGGATGCTGCGCTTCATGGAAACGCACTCCCAGGTGCGCTTCAAGCCCTTCCCGCTGCCGGACTACGAGTCGGACCTGCCCGGCGCGGCGCGCAGCCGCTCCCTGCTGACGGAGTCGTTCGATGGACGCCTGCTCGGCGAGCGGCTGAACGACCTGCGCATGCCGCTGCCCCAGTTGATGCTGTTCGGCAGCATGCAGATCGAGGGCGCCGACATCCATCCGATGCGGCATGCGTTGAAGACCTGGGCCGGCTTCAAGCACACCGCCGGTGTCATGAAACGCTTCGTGCTGGACCGTGTCGCGCACGGTCGGGGCACCCGCATCGTCAATGGCAATGCGCTCGCGGCACGGCTCTTTCATTCGGCCATCGAGGCAGGCGTCACGCTGTGGAAGAACGCGCCTGCAAAGGAACTGATCGTCGAGGACGGCGTGGTGCGGGGCGTGATCGTGGAGCGCGAGGGCCGCCGCGAGGAGATCCGCGCGAAGCACGGCGTGCTGCTGGCCACCGGGGGCTACGGCGCGAACGAGGAGATGCGTCGCAAGTACATCCCCTTTGCCGACCAGCACTACTCGCTGCAGCCGGACGGCAACGTGGGCGACGGTGTGCGCATGGGCACGGCCGTGGGTGCCTTCCACGACCCGGCGCACGCCGGCGACTGCATCTGGACGCCCGTGTCGGTCTACCGCAGGCGCGATGGCAGCATCGTGAAGTACCCGCACATCTTCATCGACCGCGCCATGCCCGGCTGCATCGCCGTGGACACGGGCGGGCGCCGCTTCGTCAACGAGGGCTCGTCCTACCAGAACTTCGTGGGCACCATGCATCGGCTCGAACTGCCCAAGGTGCACCTGGTCGCCAACCGCGACTTCCTGCGCAGCTACGGCATGGGGCTGGTGCGGCCGGCGCCCTTCAGCGAACGTGCCTACGTGGACGACGGCTATCTCATCGAGGCGCCCACGCTGGGGGCGCTCGCCGGGAAGATCGGCGTGCCCGCTGCGGCGCTCGAGGACACCGTGGCGCGCTTCAACGCCGCTGCGGCCCGCGGCGAAGACCCCGAATTCGGCCGCGGCGCGGACGCGCATTCGCGCTTTCGCGGCGACGCCACGCACACGCCGAATCCGGGACTCGCACCGATCGGCGACGGGCCGTACTACGCCGTCGCGATCCACCCCGGCGACCTCAGCACCGTCGGTGGGCTGGAGACCAATGGCCGAGCGCAGGTGCTCAACGCGGCCGGGGTGCCGATTCCCGGCCTTTACGCCGCGGGGCTGGACATGAATTCGATGATGCGCGGTCGCTACCCCGGTGGCGGCTCGAGCATCGGACCGGCCATGACCTTTGGCTACATCGCCGCGCACCAGATGGCCAAGTCGCACGACATCGGCACACCTGCAACGGTTGCTGCCGTGGAGGAGCTCGCATGATCGACTGGAATCTGCGCGGACGCACGCTGTTCGTCACGGGTGGCGGCTCGGGCATCGGTCGCGCGATCGCCACCGAGGCCGCACGTGGCGGCATGACCGTGGCCGTGGTCGACGCGTTGGCCGAGCGCGCCACGGAGGTCGCGGAAGAACTGAAGGCGTCGGGCGCGAACGCGCAGGCGTTCACGCTCGATGTGCGCGACGCCGCGGCCTGCGAGCGCACGGTGGCCGCTGCCGAAGCGGCACTCGGGCCGATCGACGCGATGGTGGCCTGTGCCGGCATCTCGCCGCCCGCTCCCGCGCACTCGATGAGCGACGAAGTCTGGACCCGGTGTCTCGACGTCAACCTCTCGGGCATGTTCCGCTCGGTTCAGCCCGTGGGCCGGCGCATGGTCTCGCGCGGCCGCGGCGCCATCGTCACGATCGCATCGGTCGACGGCCTGGGCGGCCACGCGGGGCGTGCGCACTACAGCGCCTCCAAGCACGGCGTCATCGGCCTGACCCGTGCGCTGGCCATCGAATGGGGCCGCCACGGCGTGCGCGTCAATGCGGTCGCGCCGGGCGTGGTCGACACGCCGCTGGTGCGGGCCAATCTGCCGGCCGACCATCTGCAGCACGCCATGATCGACCGCGTGCCGATGGGCCGGCTGGCCCAGGCGCCCGAGCAGGCGGGGCCGACCCTTTTTCTGCTGTCGGATGCCGCCAGCTACGTCAACGGCGCCGTGCTGGCCGTGGACGGCGGCACGTCGGCCGGCTACTTCACGCGCTGGAACGGCGCCGACCTCGGATCGCGCGCGTTGCTCGAAGCCGGCGCCTACAGCGCACCCGAATGATCCTTCCATCCTCCATTCCACAGAAATGAACAATCTCTTCGATCTGCGCGGCGAGCGCATCCTCGTCACCGGCGCCGGCGGCTCCATCGGCGGCGCCGCTGCACGCGTCTGTGCCACGCTTGGTGCCGAGCTCTACATTGCCGACCTGCAGTCGCCGGCCGAGCTGGCCCGGGAACTCGGCGCCAAGGCCGCCTTCGCACTCGACAACACCCGGCGCGACGACGTGCAAGCCGTGGTGCGCGACATCGGCGGCTCGCTCGATGCGCTGATCGACACCAGCGGCTACTACGTCAAGGGCGACTGGCTCGACGGCGGCGACGACTGGGAGGAGTTGTTCGCGCGCACCATGGACATCAACGTCAAGGGCCCGGTCAACCTGGTTCGCGCCGTGCTGCCCGCCATGATGGAACGCAAGCAGGGCCGCATCGTGCTGACCAGTTCGATGGCAGCGCGCAATGCCGGCTCCACGCTGGCGGTCGAGCCGGCGTATGCAGCGTCGAAGGGTGCGCTGTCGACGCTGGTGCGCTACTTCGCACGGCAGGCCGCGGCTTCGGGCGTGGTGGTCAACGGCGTCGCACCCGGGCCGATCCTCACCCCGCTGCTGGTGTCGGCCAACCAGCCGTTCGCGCTCGATTCGTATCCGATGAAGCGCTTCGGCCAGCCTGAGGAAATCGGCTGGCCCGCGGCGTTCCTGGCCTCGCGCGGCGCCACCTTCACCACCGGCGCGGTGCTGGACGTGAACGGCGGCATGTGTTTCGCCTGAACGGCGCGAAGCGGTGAACACGCCCCTGGACGCGCTCTGGCAGCGCGTGCGCATCGGCCCTGTCGAAACGCGCAACCGCATCTACATGCCGGCCCACCAACCCACGCTCGCGGCGGCGGAGTATGGCGCCTACCTGGCCGAGCGGGCGCGGGGCGGCGTCGGCCTGATCGTGACGCACGGCTTTCATGTGCATCCGGCCAGCGCCCGCGGCGGCGCCGCCTCGTGGGAGCCCGGCTGGGCCGAATCCGTGCGCGAGTTCGTGGGGCCGGCCAAGGCCGAAGGCTGCCCGGTGTTCGTGCAAATCACCCACATGGGCGCGAGCGGCCATCGCCGCACCGACGATCTCGCGCAGTGGGGCTCGGTGCTCGCGGCCTCGGCGATTCCGTCGCCGGTGCACCGGGCCATGCCCAAGCCGATGGAAGAACACGACATTGCCGAAGTGATCCGAGGCTTCGCCGAAACCGCCGCCCACGTGCAGGCCGGCGGCGGCGACGGTGTGGAGATCCACGGCTCCCACGGCTACCTGCTGTCCAATTTCCTGTCGCCGTGGTGGAACCGCCGCGACGATGCGTGGGGTGGCGACACCGAGCGGCGCACACGCCTGGCGCTGGAAGTGGGCCGTGCGGTGCGCAAGCGTTGCGGCAGCGGCTTCGCGATCGGCATCAAGCTGAGCCTTGACGAGTACCTCGGGCCGCAGGGCACGACGCCGGAAGAGACCGTCCGCGTGGTCCATCTGCTGGAGCGCGAAAAGCTGTTCGACTACGTCTGCCTCTCGCACACCGACTATCACTTCAATCACAAGCTGGTTCCGCCCGCTTCCAGTGGCGAGACCGCGCCGCTGGCAGAGAACGCGGCCAAGGTGCGGGCCGCGCTCGCAGGCCGCATTCCGCTGCTGATCCAGGGCTCGGTGCGCGAACTTGCAACGGCAGCACGCATCGTCGAGCGCGGCCAGTCCGACCTGGTCGGCCTGGTGCGCGCGCACATTGCCGACCCCGAAATCGTGAACAAGAGCCGCGAAGGACGCACGTCGGAGATTCGCCGTTGCGTCGGCGCGAACCAGGGCTGCTGGCGACGCCTCGGCCAGAACCTCAGCTGCACCGTGAACCCGGCGGCCGGACGAGAGAAGAGCCATGGCGCCACGGTGATCCTGCCCGCCGCGCAACCCCGCCGCGTGCTGGTGATCGGCGGCGGCCCGGCCGGTCTGAAAGCGGCGGAAGCGGCCGCCTCGCGCGGCCATGACGTGACGCTCTGGGAGCGCTCGAACCGACTCGGCGGCCAGGTGCGCCAGGCCGCACTGCTGCCCGACTGGTCGAGCTGGAATTTCGTGGTCGACGACCTGGCCGCCGCGCTCGCGCGGCGCGGCGTTGCGATCCGCCTGGACACCGTGGCCACGGCAGATTCGGTGCAGGCATTCGGCGCCGACGAGATCATCGTCGCCACGGGCGCACGCTGGCAGACCAGCGGTTTCTCGACTTTTCGAACAGACCGCGAAGCGATCGAGCGGGCGCCCGACACGCACGTGCTCGATCCGTTGACGGCCTTGGCGAACCTGGAAGCGTGCGGACGATCCGTGCTGATCGTCGACGACAACGGCGACTACCTGCCGCATGGCCTTGCACGCCTGCTGAGCGCCACAGGACGAACGGTGACAGTGCTCACCGCCGACGCCATGCCCGCGCGAAAGCTGGAGCCCACGCTCGACTGGCCCTGGCTGATGCCGCGCGGCGCCGCAGCCGGCGTGAAGCTGCGCACTTCGGTCTTTGTCGAGCGCATCGAGAAGGACTACGCGGTGCTTCGCAACGCCCTCGGTGGCCCGACGGAGGTGGCGATGGCGGACACCGTGATCCTCAGCATGATGCGGGAGAGCGACGACTCGCTCTACCACCTGCTCGCCGGGCGTGGCCTGCCGGTGCGCCGCATCGGCGATTGCGTCGCGCCGCGCGAAGTGGATGATGCGGTGCTCGAAGGGTTTCGCGAAGGCCACGCGGTGGGCACCGGCGCGGTCGAAGCCGCCGGGCGGGTTCGATGATCGACCTGCATTGCGTGCCCACGGGCAACAACCTGAAGATCGTCATCGCGCTCGAGGAACTGGCACTCCCCTACCGGCTGGTGCGCCACGACATGTACGCCGGCACGCACCAGACGGCCGAGTTCCGCGCCATCAACCCCAATGCCAAGCTGCCTGCGATCGTGGACCACACGCCGGCCGACGAAGGCGCGCCGCTGCCCGTGTTCGAATCCGGTGCGATCCTGCTGTACCTCGCCGAAAAGACAGGCCGGCTGCTGCCTGCCGACTGGCGCGCGCGTCAGGAAGCGCTGCAGTGGCTGGTCTGGCAGGTGGCCGGACTCGGACCGATGCTGGGCCAGGCCAACCATTTCGTGCGCTATGCCCCCGAGGGGCAGGACTATGCGGTGCAGCGGTACCTGCGGGAAGCCCGACGGCTCCTGGAGGTTCTCGACCGCCGCCTGCGGACGCGCGACTTCATCGCCGGTGACTACGGTCTGGCCGACATCGCCAGCTATCCATGGGCGGCCGGCACCACCGGCATCGGCCTGGACCCGGCGAGGTGGCCGGCGCTGTCGGAGTGGCTCGAGCGCATCCGCCTTCGCCCTGCGACCGAACGCGCGGCCACCGCGCTGTTCGGCGAGGGCGCGGACCGCGCGAAGTACGTTCAGGCCAGGCCGCGGCTGAGCGCGCAGGAATGGTCCACCCTGTTCGGCGACCGCCTGCTGGCAGCGGCCCGCGCGGACTGAACGCCGCGGGCCGGCCGCCGCCGTGCGGTCAGCGCTCCAACGTCACCAGATCGCCGACCGGCTTCCAGCTCTTGCCGTCGAACTGAACCAGTTGCGCCTGGCGGATCGGGTAGTAGTCGTCCGCACGGTAGTTGACCTTCATGCCCGGCAACAGCATGCCGAGTTCCACGTCCTTCAGGTTCTGGATCTGCTTGAGCAGGTTGTCGCGGGTCAGGTTGCTGCCGCAACGCTCGAGCGCCAGGGCCGCGAGTTGCGCACCCATGTACGTATAGACCGAAGTGGTGTCGCCGGGGTTGTCGTTGGGCAGGTACTTCTTGAAGAACGCAAGGTAGTCCTGCATGGCCTTGTCGTTCTCCCAGCGCGGGTCGGACGGGGTCTTGAACCATGACGTCGACACGAGCCCCACCGAGTTTTCCAGACCTGCGGGCGTTAGGACGCCGCTGATGGAGCTCGACACGTAGGCGACCACGAAGTAGGGCTTCCAGCCGATCGAGGCCACCTTGCGGATGGCCTGGGCGCCGGCCTTGTTGGATGTGAAGACCATCAGCGTGTCCGCACCCGAGGCCTGAAGCTGCAGGATCTGCGAGTCCACCGTGGGGTCGGACACTTCCTGGCTGGCCTCCTTGACGATCATCGTGCCGGCCTTCGCGCCCAGCGCGTCCTTCAGGCCCTTCAGGTACGAGCGGCCGACGTCGTCGTTCTGGTAGAGCACGGCGATCTTCGCGTTCGGCTTGGTCTGCAGAATGTGCTTGCCGTAGATGCCCCCCTCGACGTTGTACGCGAAGGACCACGGCACCGTCCACGGGGTCGCCTTGGCGTCGTGCAGGGCCGGGCTCGACGCGTAGAAGAGCAGCTGCGGCACCTGCTTGGTGTTGAGGTACTTCTGCACGGACACCTGCATGGCCGTGCCCATCGAGTTGACCATCGCCAGCACGTTGTCGCTCTCCACCAGCTTGCGCGTGGCTTCGACCGTCTTGGGCGGCGTGTAGGCATCGTCGAGCGAAAGGAGGTTGAGCTTGCGTCCGTTGATGCCGCCCTGCGTCTCGTTGAGCATCTTGAAATAGGCCACGGACATCCGGCCGACCATGGAATAGGCAGAGCCGGGACCGCTGTAGGCGACGGTCTGTCCGAGCTTGATCTCGGTGTCCGTGACGCCGGGACCGTAGTTCTTCTGGGCCTGCGCCGGGCAAGCCAGGACAAGCGAAATTCCCGCGGCGAGGACAGTACTCCAGAGTCTCATGATTGTTCCTTCAGGTTGGTGCGCGGGTAGTACATCCGACATCCCGATCCGAGTCTGTCCCCCCGCCGTGTGACTTCGCGATCTCCTCGTGCCGAGTCCCCCGGCAGGGGACTGACGAGTGCGTCGTCCGCGCCGACAGTGCGCCTATGACGAACCCGAACACCCCACACGCTTCCTGGCTGGAACTCGAGAACAAGGTTTGCGTCGTGACCGGTGCGGCCGGCGGCATCGGCGCCGAAATCGCGCGCCAGTTCGCCGCCGTCGGTGCCCGCGTGGCCGTGCTGGATCGCGACCAGGCAGGCGCGAGCCGGGTCTGCGCGGACATCGCCGCAACGGGTGCCCGCGCCATCGCCGTGGACTGCGACATCACGGACAAGGCCAGCGTCGACCGTGCCGCCGCCGCGGTGGAGCGCGAGCTCGGGCGCTGCGATGTTCTGGTGAACAACGCCGCCGCCATCTATGCCGCGGCGCTGATGGACATCGAGATGGACCGGTGGCGCCAGCTGATGGCCGTCAACCTCGACGGCTTCCTGCTTTGTTCGCAGGCCTTCGGCCGGCAGATGATCGCGGCCGGTGGCGGCAGCATGGTGCATGTGGCGTCGATCTCCGGCCACGTGCCGCAGCCCTACAGCGGCCCCTACAGCGTGAGCAAGGCCGGGGTGAAGATGCTCTCGCGCCTGCTCGCGGTCGAACTGGGCGAGCACGGCATCCGCAGCAACGTGGTCAGCCCGGCCATGGTTCGCACACCCATGAGCGAAGTGATCTATGCCGACCCGGCGGTGCTCAGGAAGCGCGAGCAGATCCTGCCGGCGCGGCGCATCGGCGCGCCGCCCGACATCGCCGAGGTCGTGGTGTATCTGTCGAGTGCGCGCGCCGGCTATGTCACCGGACAGGACGTGCTGGTCGACGGCGGGCTCAGCACGGCATGGCTCACGCTCGTGCCCCGTCCCGGCTTCGAGAAGTCCGACGCGGACAAGGCATGAGCAGGCTGCCCGGCGGGGTCGCAGCCCTGGCCGTCGTGCATTTCGCAAGCAGCGCGATGATGCGTGTCTGCGATCCGATGCTGCCCGCGCTGGCGCAGACCTTCGGCGTCACGACCGGGCGCGCGGCGCTGACCGTCTCGTCCTACGCCATCGCCTACGGGTTGATGCAACTGTTTTTCGGGCCGCTGGGGGACCGCTATGGCAAGCGCCGCCTGATCGGCTTCGCCGCGCTCGGCTGCGTCCTCGGAAACCTGCTGGCACTGGTCGCGGTGAGCCTGGAGATGCTGGTGGCGGCCCGCTTCCTGGCGGGCGCCGCGGCGGCGGGCATCATCGCGCTGGTGCTCGCCTGGGTCGGTGACACCGTGTCCTATGAAGACCGCCAGGCCGTGCTGGCGCGCTTCCTCACGCTTTCCCTGGGCGGCATGATCGCCGGCCAATGGGTCTCGGGTTTCCTGACCGAGCAGTTCGGATGGCGAGCGGTGTTCGCTGTGCTCGCGCTGGTGTTCCTCGTGGGAGGCCTGTCGATCGCCCTGCATCCGGATGTGCGGCGCGAGCCGGTACAGCCGCACTCGGGCCAGAGCCACTTTCGCGTCATCCTGCAGGTGCTTGCCGTCCCCTGGGCACGCTGGATGCTGCTGGTGGTGGCGGTGGAAGGCGCGTTCGCCTTCAGCGGCCTCGCCTTCCTGCCGGCCTATCTGGTGCGCACGTTCGGGCTGAGCCTGTCGGGCGCCGCGGCGGTCGTGGCGCTCTATGGCGTCGGCGGCTTCTTCTATGCCTTCGCAGTCCGCAAGATGGTGGCGAAGCTGGGCGAAAGCGGCATCGCGCTGGCCGGGGGCGCGGCCATGACGTTCGCCTGGCTGCTGCTCGCGGCCGGCGGCCCCTGGACGCTGGCGATGCCGGCCTGCCTGATCGGCGGGCTCGGCTTCTACATGCTGCACGGCACGCTCCAGGCGCACGCCACCCAGATGGTGCCGACACTGCGCGGGACGTCGGTGAGCCTGTTCGCGATGGCCATGTTCCTCGGCATCGCGGCGGGCGTTGCGGCCGCGTCTGCGGCGGTCGACCGGGTCGGGTACCGGCCGGTGTTCCTGGCCTGCGGCCTGGTGCTGGGCGCGCTGGGCGCGGCGTTCGCATTCAGCCTGCGCGCACGTCCCCTGCCACGGGGACAGACGCTGGGCGACACGACGAAGACACTGCGCCCATGAAATTCTGGTACCAGTTCACCGCGGACGCTTCCAGGCACCCATCGTTCGTCGCGGCATTGCACCAGCACGTCGCGCGCATCGGCTCGCACGGCACGCACATCACGGCGCATGGCATGGATCGGGACCTCGGCCACGGCCTGCTGATGGCCGATGTGATTCTCTCGCCGGCGGTCTACACCAGCGTGGTGGTTCCGCTCTTCCTGCGCAACGCATGGAAGGCGCAGCAGCAGGGCTACGACGCCTTCGTGATCGGCACCTTCGCCGAGCCGGTGCTGCGCGAATTGCGCTCGCTCGTCGAGATTCCGGTGGTGTCGGCCTTCGAGGCCTCGATGCTCGCGGGCTGCACCGTGGCGCCGAAGATGGCGCTGCTGGTGCTGAGCGAGCAGACGGTGCCGTACGTCGAAGCGTCGATCGAGCGCCACCGTCTCGCTTCGCGCGTGAGTGGCATCCATCTGGTGGACAGCGTCATGCTGGAGACCGATCTGGAGCGCGAGTTCAAGGAGCCCGCAGCCTATCTCGATCGCTTCCGGACCGCGGCCCGCAAGGCGATTGCCGCCGGTGCGGACGCCGTGATTCCGGCCGAAGGCATGGTCGCCGCGATCGTCGCCGTGAACGGCCTGCAGGAAGTGGACGGCGTGCCGGTGATCGACTCGGTCGGTGCCGCCGTCCTCGCCGCCGAACACGCCATCACCCTGAAGCAGCGGCTGGGCATCCAGCCGAGCCGCCTGCGCGCCTACACCCGCCCCAGTCCGGCCGCGCTGGCTGCGCTCGGCCCGACCTGGTCGGGCAACTGATTTCAACCGGAGACACCACCATGCAAGTCCTTCGCCGACTCACCCTCACGTGCGGCGCCGCCCTCGCCCTCGGTTCGCTCGCCGCACTGCCGGCCGCAGCGCAGCAGGAATTGCCCATCGCCATCATGAACGCCACCAGCGGCGTGTTCGCCTTCGGCGGCGTGCCGATCCAGAACGGGATGCGCCTCGCACTGGAAGAGGCCAACCAGAAAGGCATGCCTGGCGGCGCGCGGATCAGGATCATCGAAGGCGACGAAGCCGCCGACAAGGCGCAGGCCATCAGCCTGGCCACCCAGTTCGGCCGGCGCGACCGGGCACTGATGATCATGGGTCCGACCAACAGCTTCTCGGCGCTCGCCGCCGGCCCGGTGGCGAACGAGCTGGAGGTGCCGATGTTCGCCATCGGCTCGTCCAACGCGATCCTCGCCACCGGTCCCTGGGCCTTCAAGGTGCAGGCGCAGGCGGTCGACATCATGGGCTTCCTGGCGAAGTACGTGGCCGAGAAATCCGGCATCAAGAAGATCGCGCTGGTGTTCGACCAGGGCAGCGACGGCATCATCGAACAGAAGAATGCGTTCCGCGATGCCGTGAAGGCCGGCGGCGTGTCCATCGTGTCGGAGAACGGCATCGTCACGTCCGAATCCAATTTCCTGGCGCTGGCAACGAAGATTGCCTCGCAGGACATCGATGCCGTCTACGTCGGCGCGCCGCCCGAGATCACGGCCAACCTCGCCATCCAGATGCGCCAGGCGGGCGTGCCGTCGAAGGTGCGCATCGTCGGGCCGTCGTCGCTGGCCTCGACCAAATACATTCAAACCGGCGGCAGCGCCGTCGAGGGCTCGCTCATCATTGCCGACTACTCCGTGAACAGCACCAATGCGCTGAACGCCGACTTCGTCAAGGCGTACAAGGCGCGCTACAAGAACGAGGTCCCCGACAACTGGGCGGCGATGGGCTACACCCTGGCGCAGATCGGCGTGCAGGCCATCCGCAATGCCGGCCCCAATCCCGATCGCGCGAAGATCCGTGCCGAAATGGAGAAGATCAACAACGTGCCGGTCGTCATCGGCCAGGGCATGTGGGTCAAGGACAAGGAGCGTCGTCCCACCTACGGCGGCGTGATGCTGACCGTGAAGAAAGGCGAGTTGGCGATCCTGCCGTGAAGCCCCGTGGCGAACAAAGCATCCCGTTCAACCTCGCGACCCTGCCAAAACGGTCCAGTCCGACGTCGTTCCATCGACAGGAGAGCAGGCGCCCTATTTCCACATCTTCTTTGAGATGGGCGACGGCTCCTACATCGCCTTCTTCGACATCTGCGACGGCAAGGGCGCCACGGTGAGTTCCGACATGCCCCCGTGGGTCCATCACTTCGCCTTCGAAGCCGAAAGCGTCGCCGATGTCGTACAGATGAAGGCGCGCCTCGAGCGGGCCGGCGTGGAAGTGCTCGGCATCACGGATCACCACTTCATCAACTCGATCTACTTCTTCGATCCCAACGGGCTGCGACTCGAGATCACGGCCCGGACCGAGACACGCGAGTACATGGAGAAGGCGAAATCCGAGGCGCATGCGGCACTCGCCAGTTGGACGGAGCAAAAGCGCAGTTCGATGTGAAGAGGCGCGTCGGTCGACCCCTCGCTGCCCGACAGGAACCCCCAACCGGACGGATTCCAGCTCAATCAGGCACGACCGCCCGCTGCGGAAGTTTCGCAATCACCTTGATCTCGAACTGAAAGCCGGAGAGCCAGGTCACGCCTACGCCGGTCAGCGTCGGGTGCGGCGCATCGCCCCAATACTCCGGGACCACTTGCCAGATCGTCTCGAAGTTCGCTTCCGGATCGACGACAAAGACAGTGACATCCACCACGTCGTCGAACGTGCAGCCTGCGGCGGCAAGCACCGCGTTCAGGTTCTCGAACGCGAGCCGCACCTGGGCCACAAGGTCCGGCTCGGGCGAGCCGTCCGACCGGCTGCCCACCTGGCCCGAGACGAACAGGAACCCATTGGCTCGGACCGCGGGCGAATAGCGGTTGCGTTCGTACAAGGCCCGGCGGCCATGAGGGAAAACGACGTCGCGTGCAGTCATGAAGAGCCTTTGCAAAGTTGGAGCGGACGCTGCAGCTTGAAACGCGGAGCGCGCAGGGCGCGGTCGGCCAATAACTCAACGCGGCGGCCCGTCCACCTGATGGCTAGGCCACCCGGCGGCGCGGCGTCGACGCCCCCTCTTCAACGCCGGCCTCCGGCTCGTAACCGATGGGGTCGTCGATCAACTCCGCCTCCGGGGTTGAAGACACGGCGCGCTCCAGCATCTGCGTCAGCGCATACGCGATCTGTGCGCCGGACCACGTTCCGTTGGGTCTGAACCATTTGCGCCCCCAGTTCAGCGCGCCCATCATCATGAAGACTGCGAGCTTCGGGTTGCACTGCACGATGCTGCCGTCGCGGATGCCCTCGACGACGAAATCGCGCAGCCCCTGTTCGAATTTGTCGCGCCGGTTGATGATGGCGCGGACGTGGGCGGGCTTCATCGCATTCTCTTCGAGGAGGACGACATAACCGCCCTCCTCCCCCAGCATCATTCCCAGATAGTGGCGCAGCGTTGCAGTCAGCTTTTCGCGCCCGTTTCCGCCTCCGGCCTGGGCCTTGTGAAGGCTCTCGATCGCGCTCTCCATCGCGGCTTCGTGGCAGAAGTAAAGCAACTCCTCCTTGCTCGGCACATACGTGTAGAGCGCCGCTTTCGTCACGCCAAGCTTTTTGGCGATCTCGGCGAGAGAGGTGCCGTGATAGCCGCGACGGTTGAACGACGCAGCGGCCTCGCGCAGCAGTACCTCACGCTTGCGGTCGAACTGGACGCTCGCAACCGGTACAGCATTCTTCCAAGCCATCTCAACTCCTGCGGGCGGCATCGCGGGTAGCAACGGTGTCGCAACATCCGGGCCGTCTCCAATAGTCTACGCGGCACCCGAAAGTCCGGGATAGTCAGTAGACTGACCGTACGGTAACTTGCTTGACGATACGGTTAATGTGTTTTTAGAATGGTTTGCCAGGGCGCACCGATCACGAGGTTGGGACTTCGACTTCCGGTCCTCGCAAGCGCCTGCGCGGGTTCAGGTCTGTTCGCGGGCATCCCGTCCGCCGAGACACTCAGGAGACAAAAATGATGTTCTTTCCCATGGTCAAGGCGCGTCATGCGCTCGCAATCCTGGCCGGAGCGGCCGCACTGGTGACGGTATCGGCGACAGGGGCCGCAGAGACGATCAAGCTGGGTACGACCGGCCCTCTGTCGGGATCGTTGTCGCTGCTGGGCCAGGGTGTTCGCGACGGCATCGAGACCTACATCAGCTTTGTGAACGACCAGGGTGGCATCAATGGCCGCAAGATCGAACTGATTTCGGAGGACGACAGCTACGACCCGATGCGGGCGGTTGCCTCGGCCAAAAAGCTGGTCGAGCAGGACAGCGTGATCGGACTGATCTCTCCCGTGGGCACTCCCAGCAACGCCGCGATGGTGCCCTACGTGCAGGAAAAGAAGGTGCCGCTGTTTGCGCCGTACGCATTCAGCCACACGCTGACGACGCCGAACAAGCGGTATGTCTTCACGACGCTGCCCGAAGTGCGCATCCAGGCGTCGGTGCTGGCCGACTATCTGACCGGGACGCTGAAGCACACCAAGATCGCCGTGATCTATCAGAACGACGACTTCGGCCAGGATGCCGTCATCGGCTTCGAGGAGCGACTGAAGAAGTCGAATGTGCCGGTGACCAAGTTGCCGTTCGACCGGGGCTCCACCAATTTCAGCGGCGTGGTTGCGCAGGCTCGGCAGTCGGGTGCGGAGGACGTCGTTTTCTTCGGCATTCCGCGCGACGCTGCGCTCATCATGAAGGAAGCCAACAAGATGGGCTGGAAGCCGCAGTTCAGCGGTCACAACGCGTTGGGTGACCCTCAGACCTTCACGCTGGCCGGTGCCAGCCTGGTCGAAGGCGCGATCGCAGTGGCCGTGATGGAACCGCTGGAGTCGGCCAAGCCCGAGGTGGCCCAGTTCCTGGCGCGCCAGAAGAGGTACATGCCGAAGACGACGCCGACGACCTACAGCATGCACGGCTACAACGCCGCGCAGATCATGGTCGAAGCGATCAAGCGCGTGCAGGGCACGCCCACGAGCGAGAAGATCGTTGTCGAACTGGAGAAGATCAAAGGCATGGACACCGGGCTGATGGCGCCGGTCACGTTCACGTCGGAACAACATGCCGGCAGCCTGGCCGCCGCTTTCATGCGGGCCAAGGCCGGCAAGTGGGTGATCGACACCCCCTGGATGCAAGCCAAGTGACGATCGACCGTCGCGCGAGCCTGGGCGAAGCGCTGTCGGCGGTACGCGACGGGCAGCGCGTCGCCTTCGGCGGGATGACGATGTACCGCCGCCCCGTTGCGGCGGCACTTGCAATCGCCGCCGCCGGACGACGTGACCTGGAGATCGTCACGTTGACCGGGGGACTCGAGACCGACCTCCTGATCGGAGCGGGCTGCGTGCGCCACCTCCGCAGCTGCTACACCGGGCTCGAAGTGGTCGGCTTTGCGCCGCACTACACGCGCGCAGTTCAACAGGGCACTCTGGGCATCACGGAAGAAACCGAGTACACACTCAGCTACGCGATCCAGGCGGCGACGATGCGGGTTCCGTTTCTGCCGATGCGCGGCGACCTCGCTCGCACCGACCTGCTCTCGGTGCGGCCCGATCTGCGTACCTTCGCCTGCCCGCTCACCGGCGTGCCCCTGATCGCCGTGCCCGCATTGCCCGTCGACATCGCAATCCTGCACGCGACGGCCGCCGATCGTTACGGCAACTGCAACCTGCGTGGGCAGTTGGCCCTCGACCCCCATTTGCCCACCGCCGCTGCGACCACGATCGTCACGGCCGAACGGATCGTCGACACGGACACGCTTCGAGCGATGCCCGGCGGGATCAATCTCAGCGGACTGTTCGTGACCCACGTCGTTGAAGCGCCTGGCGGCAGTCTGCCGACATCGTGCGTGCCCGATCACCGGCTGAACGTCGCCGCCGTGCTGGACTATGCCGAAGCCGCCGCCGACGCCGACGCCGACGCCTGGACCCGCTGGCTTGATACTGCAATCGGCGCCGAAGCGAACGAGGTCGTCCGATGAATCCCGGCGCGGAACTTCTGCTCGATGACAGGCAGCGCGACCAGGTCGACCAGATGGTGACGACCATGTCGCACCTGATCGAGGATGGCGACTTCCTCGCCGAAGGCATCGGCACCTTTCTGCCCACTGCGGCCTACATGCTGGCCAAGCACACGCACGCGCCCGATTGCACGAGCCTGTGCCCGAACGGCAACTCGCTCATGATGGGCGTTCGCACGCTGACGCTCGGCCACGACGAATTCGACACCGTTCCCGGTGCGACGATGTGGCTCGACTACCAGCAGATCAACCTGGCCTACATGCCGACGATCTTCATCGGCGGGCGGCCGCGCTGGACCGAGTTCATGCGGCCGGCGCAGATCGACCCGATGGGCGCCACCAACAACGTCTGCATCGGCCCGCACGCGCAGCCGCGGGTCCGGTTGCCGGGATCGGCGGGCATTCCCGATGCGTCCACAGTGGCCGAGCGCTTCTACTACTACGCGCCGCGCCATACGCGCCAGCTGTTCGTCTCGCGGTTGGACTTCTGCAGCGGCGCGGGTCACCCCGGCACTGCGTCGGGCAACCCTCGCCGCGTGACGGTCGTGACAAATCTGGGCGTGCTCGCGAGCGGCCCGACCGGACGGCTGCACGTGACGCAACTCCATCCGGGAGTGACACGCGAGGAGATCGCCGATCAGACCGGATTCGAGCTCGACTGGGCCGACCAGACCGCAACGTCGGAACCGCCCACGGCCGGCGAGCGTCGGCTGCTCGATGCGGTGATCGATCCGCGCGGACTTCGCTTTCTCGAAGCGCTGACCGGCGCCGCGCGGCGCACGCGCCTGCGCGCGCTGGCCACCGAGGACGCTGCGCCATGATCGGCGAACTGATCATCGGCGGGCTCGCATCCGGCAGCCTGTATGCGCTGATCGGCATCGCGATCGTGCTCGTCCTGCAAGCCACCGAGGTTCCCAACTTCGCGCAGGGCGAGATGGCCATGTTCGCGACCTTCGTGGCCTACACGCTCCTGACCACGTACGGTTTCAGCTGGTGGGTCGTGCTGCCGGCAACGCTGGTGTTCGCTGCGGTGCAGGGACTGGTGGTGCAGCAGGTCGTGATCCGGCCCCTGCTCGGCGCGCCTGTCATGAACGCGGTGATCGCGACGCTCGGGTTGAACCTGGCGCTGCACAGCATCGCCGGCATGATCTGGGGCAACCAGACGCACGTACTGCCAAGCCCGGTCGGCGATCGTCCGCCGTTCCAGCTGTTCGGCGTGAACGTGTCGCAAGACAGTGCGTTGACCATCGTGGTCTCGGTGGGAATGATCATCGCCTTCACGCTGATCTTGCGGCACACCCGCGCCGGCATCGCACTGCGCGCCGCAAGCCAGAACCAGTCGGTCGCCAAACTGATGGGCATCGCGGTCAGCCGGGCCTTCGCCCTGGCCTGGGCGATGGGCGCCATGGCCGGCGCGGTCGCCGGATTGCTGGTCGCACCGATTCTTTTCCTGGACGTCAACCTGATGGGTGCGTTGCTGATCAAGGGCTTTGCCGGTGCGGTGCTGGGCGGCCTGTCGAACCTGGGTGGCGTGTTCGTCGGCGGCCTCATGCTCGGCGTGGTCGAGAACCTGCTCAGCGCCTACGTCTCGGGAACCTTCAGCGAAGCGCTGTCGTTCATGCTGATCATCTTCGTGCTGATCGTTGCGCCCAACGGCATCTTCGGTCGCGTCAAGTCGCAGAAGGTCTGAACGATGCACCTCACCCACGGTTCGACTTCCACCCGGCGCACGCTGACGATCTTCGCCCTCGGCTTTGCCGCGCTCGCGCTGGTCACCTCCTTCGTCGGCGGCTACCTCGTCTACCTCCTCAACCTGATCGGCATCTTCGGACTGGTCGCGATCGGACTCAATCTGCTGATCGGCCTTTCAGGCCAGAGCAGCCTCGGGCACGCCGGCTTCTTCGCGATCGGCGCCTACGCTTCGGCCTTGCTGACCAAGCTGGTCGGCGTGCCGTTCTGGATCGCCATCCCGATCGCCGGCGCGCTGGCGACGGTGATCGGCGCACTCATCGCGTTGCCGGCGCTGCGACTGAAGAACCTCTACCTGGCGATCGCCACGCTGGGCTTCGGGATCGTCGCGCAGAAGCTGATCTTCGAATGGCGATCGCTGACCGGTGGCGGCGGCGGACTGCAGGTGCCACCGCCGACCTTCCTGCACCTGTCGGTGGCCGACGGCAACCGGATGGCATGGGTCATCGCGATCACGCTGGCAGCCGGCGCGTGGGCCGCGTCGCGCATCGCCGCAGGCCGCACCGGCCGGGCACTGGTGATGCTGCGCGAAAGCGAGGCAGCAGCTGGCTGCACCGGGATCCACGTGGCGCGCTACAAGGTCATCGCCTTCGCACTGAGCGCCTTCTACACCGCGGTAGCGGGCGGCCTGTATGCCAACCTCGTGCGCTACGTCAACCCCGAGAGCTTCGGCGTGAACATGTCCATCATGTTCCTGGCGATGATTGTCATCGGTGGCATGGGAAGCGTTCGCGGCGCGTTGCTCGGCGCCGCGTTCTATGTCGCGGTGCCGGAGGCCGTTCGCGGCTTCAAGGATGCGCCGGGCTTGATCTTCGGCCTGTCGCTGATGCTGGTGATGATCCTCCTGCCCGGCGGACTGGCCAGCCTGTTTCACAAGCGCCGTGGAGCTGCCACTTGAGCGCCGTGGACTCTCGCGCCACGCTCGACGTGCGTCGTGTCAGCGTCGACTTCGGCGGCGTCAAGGCGCTGCAGGACGTGACGCTCGAAGTTCCGCCCGGCAGCATCGTCGGGCTGATCGGGCCCAACGGTGCTGGCAAGAGCACGCTGTTGAACTGCATCTCCGGCTTGACGCGGCCCACTTCGGGCGAGATTCGCCTGGGTGACGTCGACCTGACCGGCCGCCGCCCCGACCAGATCGCCGCCCTGGGGATGGGCCGCGTGTTCCAGCATCCGCAGGTGATCGGCGAGTTCAGCGTGCTGGACAACCTGCTGGTCTCTTGCCACAGCCGGCTGCGGTTTCCGGTGCTGGCCGAGATGCTCGGGCTCCCCGCGGTTCGCCGGATGGAGGATCGGGCGCGCGCCGAGGCGACCGACGTCGCGACGCGCATCGGTCTGGCCGAGAGCCTCGACATGCTGACCGGCAGCCTGCCCTACGGTCACCGCAAGCTGCTCGAACTGGCGCGCGTGATGCTGATGGGCGCGCGCGTGCTGCTGCTCGACGAGCCCATTGCAGGACTGAACGAGCGCGAGATCGAACATCTCGCGGGCATCGTGCTCGAACTTCGCGGAAGCGGAGGGCTGTCGATCCTTCTGGTCGAACACAACATGGGCCTGGTGCGCCGGTTGTGCGACCGCGCGGTCGTCCTGGACGCCGGCCAGGTGATCGCGCAAGGAACGCCCGACGCCGTGCTGCAGGACCCGAAGGTGTTGCTGGCCTACCTCGGCGAGGACGCGAACGGGCCAGCGGGCGAGAAAGCGGACGATCGACATGCTTGAGATCAACGGGCTGAGCGTCAACTACGGGCCCATCGCTGCGCTGCGCGAGGTCTCGCTGCGCGTCGAGGCAGGCCAGATGGTCGGCATCCTGGGCGCCAACGGTGCCGGCAAGACAAGCCTGCTGCGCACGATCAGCGGCCTGGTTCGTCCGGGCGCCGGCAGCATCCGCTTCGAAGGTCGCGACATCGCGGGCATGCGGCCCGAGGCCGTCGTCGGCCTGGGCATCGTGCACGTGCCAGAGGGCCGCGGCGTGTTCCCGGATCTGACGGTGCGCGAAAACCTGCTGGTCGGCGCGCACGCACGGCGCGGCGGCGCGGGTGTTCGCGCGGACTACGACCGCATGCTCGAGATGTTCCCGTCGCTGGCGCGACGAGAGAAGCAGGACGGCTCCACTCTCAGCGGCGGCGAACAGCAGATGCTGGCGCTGGGGAGGGCATTGATGGGCCGTCCCCGGCTGCTGCTGGCCGACGAGGTCAGCCTCGGACTCGCCCCCGTCATCACGAAGCAGGTGTTCGGCCACCTGGCGGCGTTGCGCGAACAGGGCATGACGATCCTGGTGGTCGAGCAGAACGCCCATCTGGTGCTGAAGATGGCCGACCACGGCTATGTCTTGAAGCAGGGCCGGGTGGCCCTCGAAGGGCGCGCCAACGAACTGGCGTCGAACCGGGAGCTGACCGAGGCCTATCTTGGCGAGTGACGACAGAGGACCAAATTTCCGATGCGAGACGACACACTGGAGCACAGAACCATTGGCCGCGTACTGGCCGAACGCGCGGCGCGCATTCCGGACCGCACGTTCCTGATCTGGCAGGGCCGCCATACGACCTACGGCGAGGTCGAGGCCATCACCAACCGCTATGCCAACGGCTTCGCCGCACACGGCATCGGGCACGGTGACCATGTCGCGGTCATGCTGCCCAACTGCCCCGAGTTCCTCTGGGTGATCTGGGGCCTGGGCAAGATCGGCGCGATTGCGGTGCCGCTGAACACGGCCGCCAAGGGCGAACTGCTGCGCTATTTTCTCGACCAGTCGGACGCCGGCTGCATCGTCGTCGACGACGAATGGGTCGATCGGGTCGCCGCGCTCGCGCCGTCGCTGACCAAGGTGCGCAGCTATGTCTACCGCGGCGAGCGCGCGGCGCGCGAGTGCGGTCTGGCTGCCGCGGACGTCCCGACGCGCCACCTCGACGAGATCGTCTCGTCAGACTCGTCCCGTCCGGCGCTGGAGCGCGTGCGCCACGACGACACGCACCTGATCATGTACACGTCGGGCACCACCGGGCCGTCGAAGGGCGTGATGTGCCCGCACTCGCAGGGCCACGCAGTCGGCAGCATGCTGGCCAGGGACTTCGGCTATCGCCCTGACGACGTTCTCTACACCTGTCTCCCGCTGTTTCACGGCAATGCCATCTGGTACAGCTGCTACGCCGCGCTGTGGGCCGACGCCGCGCTGGCCGTGGCGCCGCGCTTTTCGGTCAGCCGCTTCTGGGACGACATCCGCAGCACCGGCGCGACGCAGTTCAACACGCTCGGCGCAATGACCAACATCATCTGGAAGCTGCCACACGGGCCGCAAGACCGGGACACCGCGCTGCGTCAGTGCATGGCAGTGCCAGTGCCCAGGGAGATCCACGCCGAGTTCGAGCAGCGCTATGGCGTAACGCTGACCTCGGTCTATGCCATGACAGAGAACTTCGCGATGACCCGGTTCACGCCGGACGATCCGCCGTCCAAGGCCGGGTCCGCCGGCTCGCCGCGCGGCGCCTGCGAACTGCGCATCGTGGACGATGAGCAGCGCGACCTGCCAGCCGGCGAGGTGGGCGAGGTCTGGATGCGCCCGCTGGTGGCCGGCGCGATGATGAAGGGCTACTACAAGATGCCGGCAGAGACCGCGCGCGAGTTCGTCGACGGCTGGTTCCGCACAGGCGACCGTGCCCATCTGGACGCCGATGGCTACCTGTACTTCGTCGACCGCAAGAAGGAAGCGATCCGCCGCCGCGGCGAGAACATTTCCGCTTACGAGGTCGAGTTGCTGCTGTCGCGCCACCCGGCCATTCTCGAGGTGGCGGCAATCCCGGTCAGCTCCGAGATGAGCGAGGACGACGTGATGGTGTACGTGGTGTGCAAGGCCGGCGAGTCGCTGACGCATGCGGAGGTGGTGGCCTTCGCCGCCGAGCACATGAGCTATTTCATGGTGCCGCGATTCGTGGATTTCATCGACGAACTGCCCAAGACAGCCAGCGAGAAGATCGAGAAGTACAAGCTCAAGCAGGACGCGCAGGCCCGCCGCGACCAACTCTGGGACCGTGAACGCGAAGGCATCGAGGTGCGGCGCTGACGCGCCGGCTGGAGTTCACCGCATGCAAGACCCGACGCCGCTGCGCGTCGACCGCGCTGGCGCGGTCGGCATCCTCGAACTGGCGCGCCCCGACAAGTACAACGCACTGTCGATCGCGCTGACCGGCGCGCTGCAATCGGCGTTCGACGACTTCGAGCGGCCCGACTCGGGCGTCCGCGCGGTGCTGCTGCGGGCGCAGGGCCGCAACTTCTGCACCGGTGCCGACCTGGCCGAGGTGCTGTCGCTGCGTGGCGATGCCGATGCCGTGCGCCGCTTCATCGGGCCGGGCCACCGGGCGATGCGGCGGATCGAGGCCAGCCCGCTGCCGGTGGTCGTCGCATGCCAGGGACTCGCGCTGGCCGGCGGGCTCGAATTGATGATGGCCTGCGATGTCGCCTTCGCCGCCAGCGATGCGCGCTTCGGCGACCAGCATGCGCAGTACGGCCTGCTGCCCGGCTTCGGTGGCAGCCAGCGGCTGCCGCGCATCGTGGGTCTCCGGCGCGCGATGGACCTCTTCTACAGCGCCCGCTGGATCGACGCCGACACGGCGCTGCAATGGGGCCTGGTCAACCACCTCGTCTCGCCCGAGGCGCTGGCCGGAGCGGCGCTCGACTATTGCACTGCGCTGGCCGATCGCAGTGGGCCCGGGGTGGCGCTGATGAAGCGGCTGGCACGCACGGGGCTGGAAGGCACGCTGGACGCCGGGCTGGCCATGGAGGAGCGCGACGTGACCGAAGGCTTGCTGCATGGCGACGTCACCGAAGGACTGGCAGCGTTCCAGTCGCGCCGACCGCCGCGTTTCGAGGCCTGACGATGCAACCCGCGCGCGACGCCGACCGTCGGTACCTGCAGGCGCTGGCCGCGCACGCCGGCGCCGGCGGCGACGAGGTCGAGCCGCCAATCGAACGGCGCGTCGATGTCAACGGACTCGTGCTGCGCTGTCTCGACTGGGGCCCCGCCGACGCGGCGCCGATCGTGCTGCTGCACGGCGGTGGCCAGAGCGCCCACACCTGGGACGCCTGCTGCCTCACGCTGGCGCGCCGCTACCGTTGCCTGGCCCTGGACCAGCGCGGCCATGGCGATTCAAGCTGGTCGGCGCAGGCCGAATACGGCTTCGACGACCACGCGGCCGACATCGCCGGGTTCATCTCCGCGCTCGGTCTGCGCGCGCCGATGCTGGTCGGCATGTCGATGGGCGGCATCAATGCCATCGCCACCGCCACCCGCGCGGACGCGAGGCTGCGTGCCCTGGTGAGCGTCGACGTCGGGCCCGACTTGCAGTTCGATGGGGTCGATCGCCTGCTGCGAGGCATGAGTGCCTACCGCTATTTCGACAGCCCGGCGCAGGCAGCCGCCCGCATGTCCGCGCTGGGTGCGCGCAGGAACCCCGCGCTGCTCGAGGCGACGCTGCGGCACAACCTTCGACAAGGCAGCGACAGCCAATGGACCTGGAAGTTCGACCCGCGCACGCTGTTCGACTTGACGACGGCCGAGGTGCTCGAGCCACGCCAGGCCCTGTGGGCCCGCTTGCCGGCGATCCGCTGCCCGACGCTGGTGGTGCGGGGCGCCGACAGCAAGATCTTCTCGGCGGACGACGCCCGAAAGCTGACACAGGCGCTGCCCGACGGCCGATGCATCACCGTGGCGAACGCGCGGCATTCGGTGCAGACCGACAACCCCGGCGCACTGGCCGCGGCAATCATGTCGTTCGACGCGGGGCTGTGAACCGTGCCCGCCCCGGTTCAACGGTCACCAGCGGTCGAAGGTCGGTGGCCGCTTCTCGGAGAACGCGCCCATGCCTTCCTGCCACTCCTTGCCCCCGACCAGCATCGACAGGGCCTCGATGCCGAACCGCCGGGCGGTTCGCAGGTCGGCGTCTTCGCTCACGTAGATCGCGCGCTTGGACTGCGCAACGGCGCGCGGGCCGAGTTGGCGCAGTTCGACCGCGAGCGCCACCGCGGTCGCCAGCAACTCGTCGCCTGTGACCACCGCCGAGCACAGGCCCCATCGATCGGCGGTGTCAGCGTCCAGATGGGTGGCGCGGAGGATCCAGTCGAGCGCCTTGCCACGGCCGACGTAGCGCAGCAGTTTCTGCACGCCGCCGGCACCGGCCACCGCGCCGATCTTGGTCTCCGGCAGCCCGATGCGGGCGCTCTGAGCCAGCACGCGGAAATCGCAGGACAGCGCCAGCTCGCACCCGCCGCCGAGCGCGAAGCCGTTGACTGCGGCGATGGTCGGAAAGCTGAGTTCCTCGAGTCTGTCGAACAGCACGGCGATGCGGGCGAAGTACGGGTCGCGCGATTCGAACGGTTCGAAGATGGTCGCGTCTTCGCCGGCGAAGTAGCGCAGGTGGGCGCCGCAGCAGAACGCGCGGTCCTGGCCAGTGACGATCAGCGCTCGCGTCCCGGGCACGTCGATCAGGTCGAGCACCTGGCCGAACTCGGCCAGCATCTCGTGCGACAGCGTGTTCATTTGCGCCGGCCGGGTCAGCGTGACCAGCGCGACGGCGCGTTCAACCCATTCCAGTCGCAGCGCGACGCCGCTGAATGTGGGGCCTTCGAAGGTGGGGGGCATGGGAGTCTCCGGTTTGCGCTGACCCGCGGGCAAGGCGCTGCGGGGCAAGTAAAACGCGTCGCCTCACCGAGGCAACGCAACCCGGGCAAGAATACCGGCCGCGATTCGATACTGTCAAGATATTGAATCGACCCGTCGTTCAGTTTTTTAACTATCAAACCAGTATTCACGTCTGTAAATAACCGAAATGCACAAACTAACCCATCGTTCAGTCTCTTGACCATACAGTTCAATCTGCCTACCATCGAGGGCATGACGGTGCAGGCGGGATCAAGGACAGCAATGGACATCTACGTGATGGGTGTGGCGGTGTATCCGGCCACCGAGGCCGTTCGTGACCTGCGGCTCGAAGAACTGGCGTACGTGACCGCGCGCGCTGCGCTCGACGACGCAGGGCTCACGCGCGACCAGCTCGACCATGTCACGCTGGCCGGGTCCGACGAAATCGATGCCCGCGGCATCAGCAGCATGCTCATGGCGTCGCCGTCGGGCGCCTACCTCAAGGACGAGAATCGCGTCACCGATTCGGGCCTCACCGGTCTGCACCTGGGTGCGCTGCGCGCGGCGTCCGGCCACCTCGACCTCGGGTTGGTCGTCAGCTGGAGTCAGAGCTCGGTCGGGCCGCTCGAGAACCTGGCACGCATGCGTGCCGAACCTTTCTACTTGCGCCCGATCGGGCTCAACTTCGCGATCACCGACGCGCTGCTTGCGGGCGCACTTGCCGCGCGATACGACATCACGGACGAGCAGGTCGCCAACCGCGTCTGCGCTCGCCTCGCCTCTTCATCGAACAACGAGCGCGCGTTGCGCCGGGCGCAACCGACGCCCGATGACGTCGGCGCGTCACCGCTGCTCGCCTGGCCGCTGAGGGCCGGGCACCGGGCGCCGGTGACCGACGGTGCCGCAGCGCTCGTGCTGGCGTCGGGAGACTGGGTCCGCGCCCATCCGGCTTCGCGGCCGCTCGCCCGCATCGCGGGAATCGAATGGGCGGTCGACGGCCATGCGCTGGGCTCCGAACGGCTGGCAGGCCTGGAGGTCTTTCGAGACACGCTGCGCGCGGTGCTTGCGCGAGCCGGCTTCGCAAGCATCGACGACATCGACCTGATCGAGTATGAGGCGCAGACCGCCTGGGCCGATGTCGCGATCGAGCGCGCGCTCGGCGTCGGGGCCGCCGTGGCGCTGAATCCGTCCGGTGGCGCCTGGGGCCAGAACCCCTTCTTCTGCCGTGGACTGGTGAACGCGGTCGAGGCCGTGCTGCAGGTCAGCGGCCGCGCCGGTGGCAACCAGGTCGCCGGTGCGCGCCGCGCGCTGGCGCACGGCACTTGCGGCTTCGCCCAGCAAGGCCACGGCTTCGTGGCATTGGAAGGTGTTCATTGAGCGCGCCGTGCCAGGCGGCGGTCATCGGCGTCGGACAGACCGCCTACCGCTCGCGCCACGACGACAAGACCTACCCGGAGCTCGTCCAGCAGGCCGCGGTGCTCGCGCTTGACGACGCGGGCCTGCGCCCGGAGCAGATCGACGCCGTGGTGTTCTCGATGGCCCAAACCACCTTCATGGGGGTGCACGACGCCGACAAGTGGGCGGTCGATTACGCCTGGGCGCGCGGCAAGCCGTTCATGCGCGTCAATTCGGGGGGCGCCAGTGGGGGGTCGGCGCTGCATGCCGCGCACGACCACGTCGCGTCGGGACAGTACGGCACCGTGCTGGTCGTCGGCGCCGACCGGATTACGGAGACCCCCGACGCGCAGTTCGTGCTGAACCTGATCTGGGACCCGATGTACGAGCAGCACGTTGCGCTCAACACCGTGACGATGACCGCCCTGGGGGCGCAGCGCTACATGCAGAAATACGGCACAACCGAGCAGCAGTACGCCCGCGTCGTGGTTCGCGCGCGGCGCAATGCGATGAACAATCCGAGCGCGCACCTGAAGGGCCTGATCGACGTCGACGCCGTCATGAACTCTCCGCGCATCGCCTGGCCGCACAAGCTGTTCGACATCTGCCCGCGCTCGGCCGGCGCCGCAGCGCTCGTGCTTTCGCGCGCCGACCTGGCCCGCGAGCGGTGCGCGCGGCCGGCGTTCATTAACGGCGTCGCAGGCGTTTCCAACAGCGTTTTCATGGGCGATCGCATGGGCCCGCATGCGCAGACCGATTTCGCCGACTTCGGCGAGCTGCCGCTGGCCGCGGCCGAGTGCTACCGGCAGGCGGGCATCACCGACCCGATGCGAGAGATCCAGCTGGTCGAGATCTACGACGCGTTCAGCTCGTTCCACTTTCCGCAACTCGAGTCGCTCGGCTTCTGCGCACGCGGCACCGCGCAGCACCTGAGCGACGATGGCGCGTTCGACATCGATGGCCGGCTTGCAGTCAACCCTTCGGGTGGAACGCTGTGTTCGCACCCGATCGGCGTCACCGGCCTGGTGCGCGTGGCGGAGGCGGCGCGCCAGGTGATGCAGCGCGCCGGTTCGATGCAGGTCGCTGGCGTACGCAATGCACTGGCCACGGCAGCCGGTGGATCGAGCCAGTTCTTCACGGTGACCCTGCTCGGCGACGAGCCGCGGCGCCGGACCGCCGGGACCGCGCCGGTTCCGGGTTTTTCCGACACGCCCTTGAAGGAGACACGATGAGTTCCACCGCGCCCGCGGTCTCTGCACCGCCGGCCACCGCACCGCGCGTCGTCCGCGACGAATGGCGCATCCGCTACGAATACCCCACCGGCGAGGTTGCCGCACGCTTCTTCGACGCGCTCAAGGAGCGCCGCATCGTCGCGACGCACTGCTCGGCGTCCGGCATGACCTACCTGCCCCCGCGCGCCTATTGCGAACGCAGCTTCGAACGCTGCGACGGCTTCGTCGAGGCAGGCTCCGAGGGCACGATCGAGGCGGCGACGATCGTCAGCGCCGCATTCGAGAACCTGCCGCCCCCGCCCTACGCGATCGCCTACGTGCGCCTCGACGGCGTCAGCACCGCCATGCTCAATTTCGTCCACGGCCTGGACCTGTCCGACGTGCCGGCGGCCGCGCGGCGCCTGCAGCCCGGCACGCGTGTGCGCGTCGCCTTCATCGACCAGCCGCAGGGCCGTGTCACCGATTTCCACTACCTCCTTGCCTGAGACCTCCCTGTGAGCACCATTCCGACGCGCATCGATCGCCATGCGCCAGCCTACAAGGCCCATGCCCAACACAACGACGGGCTGCTCGACGAATTGCGCAGCCGGCACCGGCACGTACTGGCCGGCGGCGGCCCGCGCATGGTCGAGCGCCACCACGCACGCAACAAGCTGCTGGCGCGCGAACGCATCGACCTGCTGCTGGACCCGCTGTCGCCTTTTCTCGAACTGTCGCCGCTCGCCGCATGGGGCCTGTACGACAACGCCGTGCCCTCGGCAGGCATCGTCACTGGCATCGGCGTCATCGCCGGCACGCCGTGCATGCTGATCGCCAACGACGCGACCGTGAAAGGCGGTTCGTTCTTCGCGGAAACGGTGAAGAAACACGTGCGGGCCCAGGACATCGCCGAGCACCACCGGCTGCCGGTGATCTACCTGGTCGACTGCGGCGGTGCGTACCTGCCCGAGCAGGACCGCGTCTTCCCCGACAAGGACCACTTCGGCAACACCTTCTACCGCCAATGCCAGATGTCGGCCGCCGGCATCCCGCAGATCGCCGCGGTGTTCGGCGGCTGCACCGCCGGCGGTGCCTACATCCCGGCGCTGTCCGACGAGGTGGTGATGGTGCGCGGACAGGCCCGCATTCACCTGGGCGGACCGCAGATCGTCAAGGCGGCCATCAACGAGATCGTCGATGGCGAAACGCTGGGCGGCGCGGAGATGCACACGCGTGTCTCGGGCGTCTCCGACTACCTGGCCGAGAACGAGGCGCAGGCGCTGGTGCGGGTACGCGACATCGTCGCCAACCTCAATCAGTCGCGCCCGCTCCACGGCGCAGTGCGTGAGGTGCGGCCGCCACGCCATGACATCGACGAGCTGCGCGGGATCATCCCGCCCGGACTCAAGGAGTCGTACGACGTGCGCGAGGTCATCGCCCGGCTGGTCGACGATTCGGACATGCAGGAATTCAAGCCGGAGTTCGGGTCATCGCTGGTCTGCGGTACCGCCCACTGGTGTGGCCACCCGGTCGGTATCCTGGCCAACAACGGCGTGCTGTTTTCCGAATCGGCGGTCAAGGGGGCGCACTTCATCGAACTGTGCAACCAACGCCAGATTCCGCTGGTGTTCCTGCAGAACATCACCGGCTTCATGGTGGGCACCGAGGCCGAGCGCGGCGGCATCGCGCGACACAGCGCGAAGCTTGTCTACGCCATGGCCACGGCGCGCGTTCCGCGCCTGACGGTCATCATCGGCGGCTCGTTCGGCGCTGGCAACTACGGCATGTGCGGGCGCGGCTTCGACCCGCGCTTTCTCTTCGCATGGCCCAACTCCCGCATCGCCACGATGAGCGCAGACGTGGCCTCGACCGTGCTGACCGACCTGCGCCGAAGCAGCCTGAAGAGCGCCGCCGACGAGGCCGAGATCGCCGAGATCGACCGTGCCACCCGCGCCCAGTTCACCGAGCAAAGCGACCCGTACTACGCCACGGCCCGGCTGTGGGACGACGGGCTGATCGAACCTTCCGAGACCCGCGAGGTCATCGGTCTTTGCCTGGCGCTGGCGGCGGCGGAAACGCCGGTGGCCGGCCCGTCTCCCGTCTTCCGGATGTAGGCCCCTTCATGTTCGAATCCATACTGATCGCCAACCGCGGCGAAATTGCCTGCCGCATCGCCCGCACCTGTCGCCGCCTCGGCATCCGCACGATCGCCGTGTACTCCGATGCCGACGCCACCGCACGCCATGTGCGCGAGGCCGACAGCGCAGTGCGCATCGGCCCATCCGACGCGGCCAGCAGCTACCTGAACGCCGACGCCATCATCCAGGCCGCGCTGGCCACCGGCGCCAGCGCCATCCACCCGGGCTACGGCTTCCTGTCCGAGAGCCTGCAATTGGTCGAGCGCTGCGCTGCCAACGGAATCGCCTGGATCGGCCCGCGTGCCGAGGTGATCGGCCGCATGGGCTCGAAGATCGAATCCAAGCGCATCGCTGCGGCCGCCGAGGTGCCCTGCGTTCCCGGCTACCACGGCGACGACCAGGATCCCGTCCTGCTGCTCGAGCGTGCCCGCGAGATCGGCGCGCCGCTGCTGATCAAGGCCAGCGCCGGCGGCGGTGGCAAAGGCATGCGCCGCGTCGATGCGATCGACGACTTCCTGCCGCAGTTGGACCTGGCGCGCCGCGAGGCGATGCGCGCCTTCGGAGACGATCGTGTCCTGATCGAGAAGCTGATCGAGCGCCCGCGCCACCTCGAAGTGCAGCTGGCCGGCGACCACCATGGCGGCCTGGTTCACCTGTTCGAGCGCGAATGCTCGATCCAGCGCAACTACCAGAAGGTGATCGAGGAGGCGCCCGCGCCGCGCCTGCCGCCGGCGGTGCGCGAGCGGCTGCTGGAGGCCGCGGTCAAGCTCGGCCGCGCCATCGGCTACGACTCGCTGGGCACGGTCGAATTCGTGCTGGCCGAAGGCGCGGACACGCCGTACTTCCTGGAGATGAACACGCGGCTGCAGGTCGAGCATCCGGTGACCGAACTCACGACCGGGTTCGACCTGGTCGAGTGGCAGATCCGGATCGCGCAGGACGAGCCGCTGCCGGCGGCGCAGAACGAGATCGTCTCCACCGGCTGGGCGATCGAGGCGCGCATCAACTGCGAGGATCCGGCGCGCGGCCATCGGCCCGAGTTCGGCACGGTGGGCCACTACGCCGAGCCGACCGGGCCGGGCATCCGCACCGACAGCGGTATCGCCGCAGGCTCGTCGATACCGTCTCAGTACGACTCGATGGTGGCCAAGCTGATTGGCCATGGCGCGACCCGCGCGCAAGCGGCCGATCGGCTGCACGACGCCATCGGCCGCTTCGAGGCAGGCGGCATCGGAACCAACCAGGCGCTGCTGCTGGCCATCGTCGAACACCCACTGTTCCGCAGCGGCCGTTTGACGACCGGCTTCCTGGGCGAGGCCTTCCCCGGCGGCTGGCAGGAACGTGCCGGCGATGCACGCGGCGCGCGGATCGCTGCTGCCATCGCGGCACTGCGGCCGCACGGTCAGGCCACCAGTGCCGGCCCGACGGGCTATTGGCAGCGGCAGGGCGGCTTTCGCTTCATGGCAGCCGCCGGCCGGAGCGCGACCGCACGGCTGCGTGTGATCGCCGAGGACGGAGAAACCGCGATCGCGCTGACCCGCGAAGGCCATCGCCTGCGGGTCGAGATCGATGGCGTGCCGGCGATATCGGTCGCGGCCGAATGGCTGTCGGACGAGCGACTGCGCCTGACGCCGCACAACGGCATGCCGGCCGAGTTCCTCTTGTCGTCCACCGCGGGCACGACGGTGGTCAACCACCGCGGAACGCGCTGGGAGCTGAAGGTGCTGGGCGAGGTCGATGCGCTTGCGCGCGTCGAGGG
>SEGN01000267.1 GCA_004211245.1 Variovorax sp. | reverse complement strand
TCGAGCACCCGCCCGAGGTGGGTGCGACGCACCACCGTGCCGCGCCTGCGGCACGCCTTCCACTTGCCGCCGCGGAGTGAACCATGATCCTGCATGAACTCGTCAATTACGACACCCTGCGGCTGATCTGGTGGGCGCTCATCGGCGTGCTGCTGGTGGGCTTCGCGGTCACCGACGGCTTCGACCTCGGCAGCGGCATCCTGCTGCCGTTTGCGGCGCGCACCGACGTGGAACGCCGCGTCGTCATCAACAGCGTCGGCCCGGTGTGGGAGGGTAACCAGGTCTGGCTGATCCTCGGCGGCGGCGCCGTGTTCGCGGCCTGGCCGCAGCTCTACGCGGTCTCGTTCTCGGGCTTCTACCTCGCGATGTTCGTGATCCTCACCGCGCTGATCCTTCGGCCGGTGGCCTTCAAGTTCCGCAGCAAGCGCGAGGAGCCCGCATGGCGCGCGCGCTGGGACTGGGTGCTGTTCTTCAGCGGCCTGGTGCCGGCGCTGATCTTCGGCGTGGCGGTGGGCAACGTGCTGCAGGGCGTGCCGTTCCGCTTCGACGACGACATGCACATCTTCTACGACGGCAGCTTCTTCGGCCTGCTCAACCCGTTCGCGCTGCTGTGCGGGGGGGTCTCGGTCGCGATGCTGGTGATGCACGGCGCGGCCTGGCTGGTGCTCAAGACGGAGGGCGAAGTGGCGGCGCGCGCGCGGCGCTACGGCATCGGGGCTGCGTTGCTCACCATCGTGCTGTACGCGCTGGCCGGCATGCTGCTCTCGGCGTTTATCGGCGGCTACCGGATCACCAGCGTGGTCGACGCGGTCGGCCCGTCGAACCCGATGCTCAAGACGGCCGAACTGCAGGCGGGCGCATGGTTCCTGAACTACGCGGCGCACCCCTGGACGATGGCTGCGCCACTGGCGGGCTTCGCGGGTGCGCTTGCGGCACTGGCAGCACTTGTCGCACGCCGCGGCGGGCTCGCTTTGCTGGGCGCCGCGCTCGCCATCGCCGGCATCATCCTGAGCGTGGGCGCCTCGATGTTCCCGTTCATCCTGCCGTCGTCGATCGACCCGCGTGCCAGCCTCACGGTGTGGGATTCCTCGTCCAGCCACCTCACGTTGTTCATCATGCTGGTGGTGACCTGCATCTTCATCCCGATCGTCGTGGCCTACACGACCTGGGTCTACCACGTGCTGTGGGGCAAGGTCGACGAGCAGGCCATCCGCGACGAAACGTCGCATGCGTACTGACCAAGGAACGAAAGCAATGTGGTACTTCTCCTGGATCCTCGGCCTGCCGCTGGCAGCCGCCTTTGCGGTGCTCAATGCCATGTGGTACGAGCTCATGGACGACGACGCCATCCGGCGCGAAAAGCTCGCGACGAGGGAGCCGTCGCAAGGGCAGGAGCGGCTCTAGAAAGCCTCTTCGCTCACTCGGCCGGTGGCTTCTTCTTGCCGCCGGTCAGCTTGTCCTTCAGGCCGAGCACGCGCGTCACCGCGGCGCCCATGCCCATCAACTGCATCGCGGTTTCGGGCGCCAGCCGCTGCACGTCGTCGAACCACTTCATCAGGCGGTCGATCAGTTCGTGCATCTCGCGCATGCGCTCCTGCGCATGGCGCTCGGCCTCGCTGCCGGGTTCCTCGAGCAAGGCGTTGCGCAGCATGGACAGCGTGGGCTCGATCTCGCGCCGGCGGCGCTCTTCGGCCAGCACGCGGAAGATCTCCCACACGTCCGATGGCGCCTCGAAGTATTCGCGCCGGTCGCCGGCCTGGTGCCGCAACCGGACCAGCCGCCAGGCCTGCAGTTCCTTCAGGCCCATGCTCACGTTGGAACGCGAGAACTGCAACTGCTCCGCGATCTCGTCGGCATTGAGCGCGCGCTCCGAGAGGAAGATCAGCGCGTAGATCTGCCCGACCGTGCGGTTGATGCCCCATTTGCTGCCCATCTCGCCGAAGTGCGCAATGAATTGGCGGTTGAGCGGCGGCAGGTCATCGGAATTGGGCATGCGCTCATTGTCACGGTCTTTCGGGCTTTCAGGAATGGCTGAACTCCCGATGTCCGCCGGCACGGCCGCGCGGGCATGTGGTGCGCGTCGCGTCGTGTCGTCGCCGCGCTGCGCGGAACGGCCACGGCCCGAGCGCGAAATTCGCCGTTTACTTCCAGGGCGTGGGTGCCGGCACGTCGGCGGCGGGCTCGACGTCGACGCTCTTGAAGTCGGCCGGCGAGACGATCTCCAGATACTCCATGTCCGGCGAGTAGTCGAACAGGTAGTGGCGGATGCCCGGGCGCTGGTGCACCACGTCGCCGGCCTCGACCAGCGTCTCCTTGTCCTCGTACATGAACTTGGCCCAGCCCTTGGTCATGATGACGATCTGGAAGTCCGCCTCATGACGGTGCCAGCCCGTGCCTTCTTCCGGGGGCATGTTGGCTTTGACAAGGTGCGCGATGACCTTGCCGTTGGTCGCCTCGGCCACGCCCAGGTCGCGGTACAGGAAGAAATCGCGCAACCCGCCCGACACGAACTGCGTATCGGCAGGCTTCACATGGGAGAACTTGGTGGCGGTACGGTCCAGCATGGGGCGCTCCTTCGCGGGTGGATGATGCTGCGTTGCAGCATGCATAAAGCGTTCCCGCGCCAGGGCACCGTTTCAAAGCAGCGCTGCGGCCGCCGTGAGGCGGGGATGCTCGCGGACGAACTTTTCCCGCAACTGGCTGGCAAGGCCGGGCGCATTGCGTTGCACCAGGCCCACCGCGAAGCTGCCGAGCACCTGCCCTTGCAGGCTGATCTGCACGCTGGCGAAATAGGGGCCCAGCGAAGCGCCGGCGTCGCCGAGGCAGTGCTCCAGCGACTCCAGCGTGGTTTCGTCGGCAGGCTGGGTGGCATGGCCGCCTGCGCTCACGCTGTAGGCATAGACCTGCGGACCGAGGCATCGGATCTGGAGATGAGGTTGCATGGCGGTGCTGCGTGGATCGGGCGGAAATTCGACCGTCGTCAACGGTATTCAGCCGTGCGCCGCTTGTCCATACGCCGTTCGGCCTTGCGGATTGCCTTGACAAGTTTGTGGGGATAATCCCGGCCCATGAGCGGCAACACCTTCGGCACCCTTTTCGCAGTCACCAATTTCGGTGAATCCCACGGCCCTGCGATCGGTTGCGTCATCGATGGCTGCCCGCCCGGCATGGCGCTGGCCGAGGCCGACATCCAGGGCGATCTGGACCGGCGCCGTCCCGGCACCAGCCGCCACGTGACGCAGCGCAACGAGCCCGACGCGGTGCAGATTCTGTCCGGCGTCTACGAGGGCAAGACCACCGGCACGCCGATCGCGCTGCTGATCCAGAACACCGACCAGCGCAGCAAGGACTACGGCCAGATCGCGCAACAGTTCCGCCCCGGTCACGCCGACTTCACCTACTGGAAGAAATATGGCATTCGCGATCCCCGCGGCGGCGGGCGTTCGTCGGCCCGGCTGACGGCGCCGATGGTGGCCGCCGGCGCCGTGGCCAAGAAGTGGCTGGCGGAGAAGCACGGCACCGTGTTTCGCGGTTGCATGGCGCAGATCGGCGGCATCGTCATCCCTTTCGAGGGCTGGCAGCATGTGCCGAACAACCCGTTCTTCGCGCCGATGGCCGACGTGAGCGAACTCGAGGCCTACATGGATGCGCTGCGCAAGGCGGGCGACTCCTGCGGCGCCCGGATTCGTGTCACCGCGTCGAACGTGCCGGTCGGCCTCGGCGAGCCGCTGTTCGACAAGATGGATGCCGACATCGCGTACGCGATGATGGGAATCAACGCGGTGAAGGGCGTGGAGATCGGCGCCGGCTTCGCCAGCGTCACCCAGCGCGGCACCGTGCACGGGGATTCGATCACGCCGCAAGGCTTCGCCACCAACAATTCGGGCGGCATGCTCGGCGGCATCACTTCGGGCCAGGACCTCGAGGTGAGCATCGCGGTCAAGCCGACCAGCTCGATCATCAGCCCGCGGCAGTCGATCGACGTGCACAACCAGCCGGTGGAAGTCGTCACGAAGGGCCGTCACGACCCCTGCGTCGGCATCCGTGCGACGCCGATCGCCGAGGCGATGCTGGCGCTGGTCGTGATGGAGCACGCATTGCGGCACCGCGCGCAGAACGCCGATGTAGGCCCGTCGGGCAACCGTCCGCGCGCGGCCCAGGAGGGCACCTCGAGCGAGGTCGAAGGCCCACAGTCCTCTTTCCTGTGAATGCAGGCGCGCCGGCGGCCGGTGGCCGCGGCCACCTG
>SEGN01000266.1 GCA_004211245.1 Variovorax sp. | reverse complement strand
TGGCGCTTGTCGGCTTCGCGCTGCCGCGCGCTGCCCTTGAAGACGCTGCGCACCACGACGAAGAACACCGGCACGAAGAACACCGCCAGGGTGGTGCCGGTGATCATTCCGCCCAACACGCCGGTGCCGATCGCGCGCTGGCTGGCCGAGCCCGCGCCGGACGCCAGGAACAGCGGCAGCACGCCGAGGCCGAAGGCCAGCGAGGTCATCACGATCGGCCGGAACCGCAGGTGGGCCGCGGCCAGTGCCGACTCGACCAGGCCCTTGCCGGAGGCCTGCAAGTCCTTGGCGAACTCGATGATCAGGATCGCGTTCTTCGCCGAGAGCCCGATGATGGTGATCAGGCCGACCTGGAAGTAGACGTCGTTCGAATACGCCCGCAACAGCGTGGCCAGCAGCACGCCCAGCACCCCCAGCGGGACCACCATGATCACCGCCAGCGGAATGGTCCAGCTTTCGTACAGTGCGGCCAGGCACAGGAACACGGCCAGGATCGCGAAGCCGTACAGGATGATGGCCTGCGACCCGGCGAGTTTTTCCTCGCGCGACTGTCCGGTCCATTCGTAGCCGAAGCCGGGCGGCAGCTTCGCCGCCAGCGCTTCCATCTCGGCCATCGCGGCGCCCGAGCTGTTGCCGGCCGAAGCCGAGCCCGAGATCCGCACCGCGGGGTAGCCGTTGTAGCGCACCGTCTGCTGCGCGCCGGTGACCCAGCGTGTGGTCGCGAAGGCCGACAGCGGCACCGGATTGCCTTGCGTGTTGCTGGCGTTGAGCTTCAGCAGGTCTTGCGGCTGCATGCGCGCCGGTGCATCGGCCTGGACCACCACGCGCTGCAGACGGCCCTGGTTCGGGAAGTCGTTGATGTAGCTCGAACCCAGCGCGGTCGACAGCGTGGTGTTGATCGCGTCGAAGGTCACGCCCAGCGCGTTGGCCTTTTCACGGTCGATGTCGATCTGCAGTTGCGGCGCGTCTTCCAGTCCGTCCGGGCGCACCTGCGACAGCAGCTTGCTCTGCGATGCCATGCCGAGCAACTGGTTGCGCGCGTTGACGAGGGCCTCGTGGCCCGCGCCGGCGCGATCCTGCAACCGGAAGGTGAAGCCGCTGGCGTTGCCCAGCTCGGGAATCGGCGGCGGGCTCAGCGGGTAGATGAAGGCGTCGCGAATGCTGCCGAGCGCGCCGAACGCGCGGCCGGCCAGCGCGTCGGCGGACTGCCCCGGCTCCTTGCGCTGATCCCAGTCCTTGAGCGTCACGAACGCCAGGCCGGCGTTCTGGCCCTGCCCGGAGAAGCTGAAGCCCAGCACGCCGACCATGCTCTGCACCTCGGGCTGCTTCAGGATGAAGCCTTCCACCTGCTGCATCACCGACAACGTGCGTTCCTGCGTCGCGCCCGGCGGCAGCTGCACGTTGACGATGATGTTGCCCTGGTCTTCCTGCGGCAGGAACGAGGTCGGCAGGCCGCGGAACACGACCACCACCGCGCCGACGATCGCCACGTAGATGATCAGGTAGCGCGCGGCCCGCTTGAGCATGCGCGCCACCCAGCCTTCGTAGCCCTTGGCGGTGCGCGAGAAGCCGCGGTTGAACCAGCCGAAGAAGCCCTTCTTCTCGTGGTGGCTGCCCTGCGCCACCGGCTTGAGCAGCGTGGCGCACAACGCCGGCGTGAGCGACAGCGCCATGAAGGCCGAGAAGCCGATCGAGGCCACCATCACCGCCGAGAACTGGCGGTAGATGTTGCCGGTCGATCCCGCGAAGAAGGCCAGCGGCACGAACACCGAGATCAGCACCACGGTCACGCCGATGATGGCGCCCGAGATCTGCTTCATGGCCTTGCGCGTGGCCTCGAGCGGCGACAGCCCTTCCTCCGTCATGATGCGCTCGACGTTCTCGACCACCACGATCGCATCGTCCACCACGATGCCGATCACCAGCACCATGCCGAACATGGTCAGCACGTTGATCGAGAAGCCCAGCGCGGAGAGAACCGCGAAGGTGCCCAGCAGCGCGATCGGCACCACGATGGTCGGGATGATCGTGTAGCGCCAGTTCTGCAGGAACAGGAACATCACCACGAACACAAGCGCCACGGCCTCGAACAGCGTCTTGACCACCTCGGTGATCGAGATGCTCACGAAGCGCGAGCTGTCGTACGGGATGGTCCACTTCACCCCCTTGGGGAAGTATTTCTCGAGCTCCGTCATCTTTGCGCGGATCGCCTTGGCCGAGGCCAGCGCATTGCCGCTGGGCGCCAGTTGCACGCCGATGCCGACGGCGGGCTGGCCGTTCAGGCGGGCGGAGGTGGAATAGGCCTGCCCGCCCAGTTCGACACGCGCCACGTCCTTCAGCCGCACCGCCGAGCCATCGGTGTTGGCGCGCAGGATGATTTCGCGGAACTGCGCGACGGTATTGAGCTGGCCGTTGACGATGACGGTTGCGGCGATGCTCTGGCCCGTGATGTTGGGCAGGTCGCCGATCGAACCCGACGACACCTGGGCGTTCTGCGCGCGGACCGCGGCGTTGACGTCGCCCATCGACAGGTTGAAGCCCTGCAGCTTGGCCGGGTCGATCCAGATGCGCATCGAGCGTTCGGTGCCGAACAGCTGCGCCTGGCCGATGCCGGCCACCCGTTGCAGTTCGGGCACGACGTTGCGCGAGGCGTAGTCCCCCAGCGCGATCGGATCGATCGACGGATCGTCCGACGACAGGATCGTGAACAGCAGGAAGTTGTTGCGCGACTTGTCGACGCGCACGCCCTGTTGCGTCACCGCGGCCGGCAGGCGCGGTGTGGCGCGCGACAGGCGGTTCTGTACGTCCACCTGCGCGAGGTCGGCGTTGGTGCCGGTTTCGAAGGTGGCGGTGATGGTGCCGGTGCCGTCGGCCTGGGCGACCGATTCCACGTAGATGAGGCCGGGCGAACCGTTCATTTCGCGCTCGATCACCGACAGCACGCTGTCCTCCAGCGTCTGCGCCGAAGCGCCCGGGTACGCGGTCGTGATGACGATCGCGGGTGGCGCCACCGGCGGGTACTGCGAAATCGGCAACTGCCTGATCGCCACGCTGCCCATCACGATGACGAACAGCGCGATCACCCACGCGAAGATCGGACGCTCGATAAAGAACTTGGCCATGCGGGCGCGCTCCTTACTGCTTCGCCGCCGGCGCGGAAGCGGCCGCTGCCGGAGCGGCGGCGGTCTTCGCGGCCGGGGCCGTCCACGGCACCGCCTTCACGGGCGTGCCGGGCGGCATCATCTGCAGCTTCTGGAAGCCGTCGACCATGACCTGTTCGCCGGCCTTGAGGCCGTCCAGCACGATCCACTGGTTGTTCTGCGCTGCGCTGATCTTCACGGTGCGCTTGCTGATCTTGCCTTCGGCGTCGACCACCGACACCGTGTCGCCCTGTTGTGTGCGGGTGACGGCCTGCTGCGGGATCGCGATCCCGTTGCTCACCTGGGCCTGTTCGATGCGCACGCGCACATAGAGGCCGGGCAACAGGTCGCCCTTCGGGTTGGGCAGTTCGGCACGCAGGGTGACCTGGCCGCTGGTCGGGTCGACCGTGAGGTCGGTGAACAGCAATTTGCCGGGCAGCGGGTACTCGCTGCCGTCCTCGAGCACCACGCGCACGCTGGCCGCGCCGGCGCTGTCGGCCTGCTTGAACTGGCCGTCCTGCATCGCGCGGCGCAGCTTCAGCACGTCGGTGGCGGACTGGGTGAAGTTCACATAGAGCGGGTTGATCTGCTGGATCGTTGCCAGCTGCGTGGCATCGCCCTGGCCGACCAACGCACCCTCGGTGACCAGCGCGCGGCCGATGCGGCCCGAGATCGGTGCGGTGACCGAGGCGTAGCCCAGGTTGATCTTCGCAGTGGCGACCGAAGCCCGGCCCACGGCGACGTCGGCTTCGGCCGACTTGGCAGAGGCCACCGCCGTGGCGTACTCCTGCTTGCTCACCGCGTTGGCCTCGACCAGCGGCTTGTAGCGCTCGGCCAATGCCTTGGCCTGGGCCGCATTGGCCTCGGCGCGGGCCAGGCTCGCCGCGGCGCTCTGGGCGGCAGCGGCATAGGGTGCGGGGTCGATCCTGAACAGGGGCTGGCCGGCCTTCACGTCGCTGCCTTCCCTGAACAGGCGCTCCTGCAGGATGCCCGCAGCACGCGCGCGGACCTGCGACACGCGCGAGGCTTCCAGGCGGCCCGGCAGTTCGGTCACCAGACCCACGTTGCCCGGCGTTGCCACCACCACGCCCACTTCCGGCGGCGGCGGCTTGGCGCCACCGCC
>SEGN01000029.1 GCA_004211245.1 Variovorax sp. | reverse complement strand
CTACGAAGAGCACCACGTCGCCATCAACGTGGTGGCCTGGGGACGCTTCGCGAAAACCGAGCGCGAACCCATCTGGATACGCACCGCCGACTTCGGTGCGTGAGCGATGCTTCAGCGTCCGTCCAGCCGACTCCGTTCAAGGGCCGTCGTTCCTGGAGGCGATGGCGTCCGCCGGCGAGGAAACGCACTCCACGATGCCCGCCACAAGCCGCGCGGCAACACGCGCGGTGTGTTGATCGATGTCCAGACCGGGATTCATCTCGGCGATGTCCGCGAGCCGGAGTCTTCCCGAACGTGCGACGGCTTCAACGATGGACTCGATCAGCTCGAGCGCGACACCGCGCGCCGCCGGTGCACTGACGCCTGGCGCCACCGATGCCGGCAGCACGTCGAGGCAGACGGTGAGATAGAGGTGGTCCATGCCCGCCATGAAGGTGGCGAGTTCGTACAGCGTCTGGCCATATTGCGCAGCACCCATGTCCACGTCACGCCGCCACACCACCCCGAGTGATCGCGCTCGGGCGAACAGTGCCTCGGTGTTGGCGAACTCGCTCACTCCCAGGCAGCAGTAGTGAAACGGCCAACCGCGCGCGGTGCAGTCTTCGGCGATCTGCCGGAACGGCGTGCCGGAGCTGCCGCGATCGGCCATGCGCAGGTCGAAGTGGGCATCGAGATTGATGATGCCGATGCGTGGCGCCGGCTTGCCTTCGACGGCCTGCGTCCGCGCCAGCTGCCGCGCCAGTCCGCTGAAGCTGCCGTAGGCCATCTCGTGCCCGCCGCCGAGCACGACCGGAAACAGGCCGCGCTCGAGCAGACCGTCCAGGCACGAAGCGAGCGCCTCCTGCGCTTGTTCCAGGCCATCGTCGCCGGCAGCGAGCGGGCGGCATCGCACGTCGCCCGCGTCGAACAGGCCCGCACGATTTCGCAAGGGCATGTTGCACAGCATCGCGCGGATGGCGGCCGGCCCCGCGCTGGCGCCCGTGCGGCCGTGGTTGCGTGCCACGCCGGCGTCGCAGGCGAAACCCAGGAAGGCAATGCCCTCTGACTCTGCGGCGAGCGGCTTCACGGCCTGGTGCCATCGTCGCCCGAGGTCACCCTCGGCATCGTCGATGCGACCTTGCCAGGCCGCCATGTCAGGTGGTGTTCGCATGATTCAGAAGGGCGTGGGCCGGTCGGAATGGTCGACCGCGACGCGGCCCTGGCGGACCACCGCGCGCACCGGCCGATGGCCGAACCAGTAGGCCAGCTCTGCAGGCTCGCGAACGTTCCAGAGCACGAAGTTGGCCGGCATGCCGGGGGCGATGTCGCCGTGGGTGGCCGAAAGGCCCAGTGCGCGCGCCGCGTGCGCGGTGACGCCGGCCAGCGCCTCGGGCACGGTAAGGCGGAACAGCGTGCAAGCCATGTTGGCCATCAGCAGGAGGCTCAGTGCTGGCGAGGTGCCGGGATTGTGGTCGGTCGCCACGGCCATCGGCACGCCGGCCGCGCGGAGCGCGTCGATCGGTGGCACCTTCGTGTCGCGCAAGGTGTAGAAGGCACCGGGCAGCAGCACGGCGACGGTGCCCGCCTCGCGCATCGCGTCGATGCCGGCTTGCGACAGATGCTCGATGTGGTCGCAGGACAGCGCGCCATAGCGCGCGGCCAGGGCCGAGCCGCCCATGTCGGAGAGTTGCTCCGCATGCAGCTTGACGGGAATGCCGAGCGCCTGCGCGGACTGGAAGACGCGCTCGGTTTCGTCGAGCGAAAACGCGATGCGCTCGCAGAAGACGTCGACCGCGTCGACCAGCCCTTCGGCTGCGAGGGCGGGCAGCATCTCGTTGCAAACCAGCTCGATGTAGGCGCTGCTGCGGCCTGCGTACTCGGGGGCGAGGGCATGGGCGCCGAGGAAGGTCGTGCGCACGGTCACGCCATGCGCCCGGGCCAGTCGCCGCGCGACGCGCAACTGCTTGCGCTCGTGTTCCAGCGCAAGGCCGTAGCCGGACTTGATCTCGATGGCGCACACGCCTTCGGCCAGCAGGCTCTGCAGCCGCGCCGAGGCACTTTCGAACAGCGCCAGCGCGCCGCCACCGTCGCGCGCGGGCCGGTCCGCTTGCGCGGCCGGCAGCGCCGCGCGTTCGCCGATCCACTGGATCAAGCCCTCTGCGACGACGATGGCCGTGTCTGCACCGCGCATGTCGCGCAGTCCGGTCCAGACGCCATCCGCGGATGGAAATGAGTCGAAGGATGTCATGGCGATCAGCTTTCAGGGTTCGGCCGACTTGCCAGCAGCAAGGCAACCGCAGAGAACAGAGCACACATCCCGGCGAGCCTGATCGACAGTGTGTAGCTCTCATAGAAGTCGAACAAAAGCCCTGCGAAGCTGCCTCCCGCAACGGCTGCGGTGCCGACCGCGACATACAGCGCACCGAGGATTGCACCAAGATTCTTGGTTCCGAACCACGAAGCAGCAACGGCCGGATACAGCGCAATGCAACCGCCATTGGCAGCGCCGAACAACACAGCAAAAACGGCAAGCGCCACGAATCCCTGTGCAACCTCCCACAGCGCGCAGAGCCCAGCAAGGCAGACGGTGAGCAACACCAGGAAACGAAGAGCGCCCAGCCGATCTCCCACGCGCCCGAGAACCAGGCGACCCAGTATGTTGCCGACGCCAATCAAGCCGATCAGCAAATTGGCGTGCGTGACCGAAAGGCCTTGCTGCTGCGCGTAGGGATTGATGTGAATGAGCGCGAGAAACAGGCCGATCGATCCGAGGAAGATGGCTGCGAAACACCACCAGAAGCGCGTTCTCTTGAGAGCCTCGCTGAGATCCATGCCCTGCTGCATTGATCCGATCCGGGGCCTTGCAATTGCAGCGATGCCATCGGGATCCAGCCCGAGCTCTTCGGGTCGACCCCGAAGACTTGCTGCTGCGGCCAGTCCCACGAGTGCAATCGCGACGGAGTACATCTGCATCGTGGTTTGCCAGGAAAAATGGCGCATGAGGCCCTCTGCGGCCAGGGGTCCGACCAAGGTGCCAAGCCCCGTCCCAGCCAGTGCGATGCCCGAGGCAGAGCTCCGGTAAACGACAAACCAGCGCTGGATGGTTGAAATTGCGGGCACGTAGATCAGTCCCACGCCCAAGCCCACCAGCAGGCAGAAGGAACCCAGGAACAACGTAAGCGACGACGACAGCAGGCTGCTTGCGAAAAAGCCCAGCGCCAGCAGGATGATTCCTGTTGCTGTCACGGCACGGACCGACGTCCTGTCGCTCAGGGCCCCGGAGAACACGCCCACCACGTAATAGATCAGCGCTGTGAAGGAAAAGATCGAGGCAGTCGAAAAGCGACCCGCATCGAAATTCGACTGGATGCTGGTGAAGAAGGCGCCAAATGAATAGGCCGCTCCAAAAGTCAACGCGAGCAGAATGTGCACCGCGCCGACGATGTACCAGCCCCGGAATGCGCCGCGGTCAGCCGTGCGTGCGTCCGGGTTGACGGCTGACACCCACACAGCCGACGCCCCTTCGATCAACGGCCCAGCATCGGCAGCTTCAGGCCTTGCTTCTTCGCCGTCGCCATGGCCAGTTCGTAGCCCGCATCGGCGTGGCGCATCACGCCCGAGCCGCAGTCGTTGACCAGCACGCGCGCCAGACGCTCGCGCGCGGCCTCCGTGCCGTCGGCCACGATCACCATGCCCGAATGCTGCGAGTAGCCCATGCCGACGCCACCACCGTGGTGCAGGCTCACCCAGGTGGCGCCGCCGGCGGTGTTGAGCAGCGCGTTGAGCAGCGGCCAGTCGCTGACCGCGTCGGTGCCGTCCTTCATGCCTTCCGTCTCGCGGTTGGGGCTTGCCACCGAGCCGGTGTCGAGGTGGTCGCGGCCGATGACGATGGGCGCCTTGAGCTCACCGGTGCGCACCATTTCGTTGAATGCCAGGCCCGCCTTGTGGCGCTCGCCCAAACCGAGCCAGCAGATGCGCGCCGGCAGGCCCTGGAACGCGATGCGCTCGCGCGCCATGTCGAGCCAGCGGTGCGTGTGAGTGTTCTCGGGGAACAGCTCCTTGATCTTGGCGTCGGTCTTGTAGATGTCTTCCGGGTCGCCCGAGAGCGCGACCCAGCGGAACGGGCCCTTGCCCTCGCAGAACAGCGGCCGGATGTAGGCCGGCACGAAGCCCGGGAAGTCGAAGGCGTTCTTCACGCCCATGTCGAACGCGACCTGGCGGATGTTGTTGCCGTAGTCCACCGTGGGGATGCCCATGGCCTGGAAGTCCAGCATGGCCTGCACATGCACTGCGCAGCTGCGCGCCGCCTCATCGGTCAGGCGTGCGTGCTGCTCCGGATCGCGCTGTGCCGCCTTCCACTGCACCACGCTCCAGCCTGCGGGCAGGTAGCCGTTGATGAGGTCGTGCGCCGACGTCTGGTCGGTGACCAGGTCGGGCTTGATCCCGCCGGCCTTGGCGCGCCTGACGAGTTCGGGCAGGATTTCCGCCGCGTTGCCGAGCAGGCCGATCGACACCGCTTCCCGGGCCGCCGTGTGTTGCTGGATGAGCTCGATCGCGTGGTCGATGTCACGCGCCTGCTTGTCGACATAGCGCGTGCGCAGGCGGAAGTCGATGCTCGACTGCTGACACTCGATGTTGAGCGACACGGCGCCCGCGAGCGTGGCGGCCAAGGGCTGCGCCCCACCCATGCCGCCGAGTCCGGCGGTGAGAATCCACTTGCCCGCGAGGTCGCCGCCGAAGTGCTGGCGGCCGGCTTCGACGAAGGTCTCGAAGGTGCCCTGCACGATGCCCTGGCTGCCGATGTAGATCCAGCTGCCGGCCGTCATCTGGCCGTACATGAACAGGCCCTTGCGGTCGAGCTCGTTGAAGTGTTCCCAGTTGGCCCACTTGGGCACGAGGTTGGAGTTGGCGATGAGCACGCGCGGGGCGTTGGGGTGGGTCTTGAACACGCCCACCGGCTTGCCGGACTGCACCAGCAGCGATTCGTCTTCGTTCAGCTCCTTGAGCGAAGCCAGGATCTGGTCGTAGCAGGCCCAGTCGCGCGCCGCGCGGCCGATGCCGCCGTACACGACTAGGGCCTGCGGGTTCTCGGCCACTTCAGGGTCCAGATTGTTCTGGATCATGCGATAGGCCGCTTCGATCAGCCAGTTCTTGCAGGTCAGTTGCGTGCCGCGCGGAGCGCGGATCACGCGCGTCGGGTCGATGCGTGGGTCGGTATTGCCGGTCATGAGGTTTCTCCTTGGGGGTGAATCGGTCAGTGCAGGCCGAGGTAGGCCGCGGTCAATGAAGGGTCGTTGCGGGCATCGGCGGCGCTTCCGCGCCAGACGGACGAGCCGGACTCGAGCACGCAGACGTCGTCGGAGATCGAGAGCGTGCGTTCGGTGTTCTGTTCCACCAGCAGCACGGTCATGCCTTCGTCGCGCAGCTTGTGCAGCGCCTGGTAGCACAGATCGATCACCTTGGGCATGAGGCCCAGCGAGAGCTCGTCGATCATGATCAGGCGCGGGCGCGTCATCAGCGCGCGGCCGATGGCCAGCATCTGCTGCTCGCCGCCCGACAGGTTGCCGGCCAGCGAGGTGAGCCGCTCGCTCAGGCGAGGGAACAGCGAGAGCACGCGGTCGCGGTCGCGCCGGTACCCGCTCGCGGGATGGATCAGGCCGCCGACGCGCAGGTTGTCTTCCACCGTGAGGTCCTTGAACAGGCGCCGGCCCTCGGGCGAAATCGCGATGCCGTTGCGCACGCGCTCGGTCGCCGGCATGCGGCCGATGTCCTGGCCGTCCAGCAGCAGCTGCCCGCCCTGCAGGCCGACGTGGCCGGCCACGCACATCAACGTGGACGACTTGCCCGCGCCGTTGGCGCCCAGCAGCCCGGTGATCGTGCCGGGGCGCAGCACCAGCGACAGGCCGTGCACGGCGCTGAAGGCGCCATAGCCGCAGGACATCTGTTTCAGCTCAAGCATGTTCTTCCTCCTGCCCGGCCGGGGCCGGCTGGGTGTCGCCGCCGAGGTAGGCGGTGCGCACCCCGGGATCGTTCATGACGACGCGCGGCTCGCCGTCGGCGATCTTGCGGCCGTTGTCCAGCACCACGAGGCGCTGGCATACGCGCATGACCTCGCCCAGGTTGTGCTCGATGAGCACGATGGTCACGCCGCGCCTGTTGATGTCGATGATGGTGTCGGCCAGGGCATTGGCCTCGCGCGAGTTGAGCCCGGCCAGGGGCTCGTCGAGCAGCAGCAGCTTGGGGTCCAGCGCGAGCGAGCGTGCCATCTCCAGGCGCTTGAGCACGCCGAGTGGCTGGGTGCCCGGCAACTGGTCGGCGCGCTCCGCGATGCCCACGCCTTGCAGCATCCGCAGCGCCCGCGCCTTCTCGTCGGCCTGGGAGACGTGCAGCATCGAGCGCAGCGGCGACACCGTCTTGTGTGCGCCGGCGGCCAGCGCCACGTTGTCGATCAGGGAGATGTTGCGCAGCGGCTTGACCAGCTGCTGCGACAGCGACAGCCCTCGGCGGATGCGCCGCTCGATCGGCAGGGCGTCAAGTGCTTCGCCTGCGAGGGTCACGCTGCCGGAGTTGGCGCGCACCACGCCGGTGATGGAGCGCAGCATGGTGGTCTTGCCTGCGCCGTTGGGACCGATCAGTCCCAGCAGTTCGCCAGGGTAGACATCGAAGGACACGTTGTCGATGGCGGTCAGGCCACCGAAGCGCACCGTGATGTCGCGGACGCGCAGCAGAGGTTGGCGAGTGTTCGGGTTCATGGACGCTGCTCCTGCGCCGTCTTGCCGCCCGCAGGGCCAGCAGCCCTGCCTGACTTGCGCCGCACTGCTTCGATCATTCCCGCCAGGCCGCTGGGCGAAAACCGCATCATCAGGAAGAGCAGGCCGCCGTACACCAGCAGCTTGTAGTCGCCGATGAATTGAAACCACCCGGGCAGAGCGGTCAGCGCGGCTGCGGCGACCGTGACCCACAGCACCGAGCCGATGCCGCCCACCACCACCATGGAGAGCACCGTGATCGACTCGGCAAAGCCGAAGCTGTCGGGGCCGATGAACTTCAGATGCTGCGCATACAGCGCACCGGCCGCACCGGCAAGCGCGGTGCCGATGGCGAAGGCCGCGAGCTTGTAGCGCGGCACGTCGATGCCCAGCACGCGCATGGTGTCCTCGTCCTCGGCAATGCCGTTGAAGACACGCCCCATCCATGAGCGCTGGATGTACAGGCACAGTGCCGCCGTGGCACCCGCCAACACCAGTACCAGCACCAGGAACCCGCTCTTGTCCAGGCCCGAGCCCGGAAAGCCCGAGAGGCCCATTTCACCGCCCAGCCACTCCTGCTGCCGCACCACGCCGATGAACAGGAAGCCCACGCCCATCGTCGTGATGGCCAGGAAGTCGGCCCGCACGCGCAGCGAGGCCAGCCCCACCATCACGCCGAGCGCACCGGCCAGCAGCATCGACAGCGGAATGGTCGCGTAGAAAGGCAGACCCGCCTTGCTGAGCAGCGCCGACACGTAAGCGCCGATGCCGAGGAAGGCCGCGTGGCCCAGGCTGATCTGGCCGCAGAAGCCGGTGATGAGATTGAGCGACAGCGCGAAGAGCACGCTGATGCCGATCGTGGTGAGCAATGAGATTTCGTAGTCCATGTCGGCTCCTCAGCGTTTGGCGAACAGACCCTGGGGCCGCGCCATCAGGACCAGGATCAGGAAGGCGAAGGCGATGGCATTGCGGTCCAGCAGTTTTCCCAGGTAGGTGGTGCCGAACGACTCGACCAGTCCCAGTACCAGTGCCGCCAGCAGCGTGCCGCGGACCGAGCCCAATCCGCCGAGCACGATGATGGCCAGTGCCTTGTACGAGGGCACGCTGCCCATGGTGGGCTCCACCAGGTTGTTGAGGATCGCCACCCATACGCCGGCAAAGCCGGCGAGCGCCGAACCCACCAGGAAGTTCAGGTCGCGCACCGTGTTGAGCTTGATGCCGAAGGACTCGGCCATCTGCGGGTCGGACACCGTGGCCTGGCAGGCCACCCCGATGCGCGTGCGCGTCTGCAGCCAGCCGAGCACGGCGATGATGAGCACGCTGCTGACCATCACCGCCAGCTCGGCCTGCTTGAACTGCAGACCCGCGAAGGCCACCTGCGCCTGCAGCGGCGGCTCGGTGAACGACAGGCCGGAGGCGCCGAACGCGATGCGGAAGACTTCTTCCGAGGCGATGTAGAGGCCGATGGACGCGATCAGCGCAACATAGGGCGGCTTGTTCAGCAGCGGCTTGTAGGCGAGGCGGAACATGGCCACACCGCCCAGCCCGGCGAGCACCATGGCGGACGCGAAGGTCAGCAGCAGGCTGCCGGTGCTGTTGTAGACCAACACCCCGATGTACGCGCCGAGCGTGAACAACGCGGCGTGGGCCACGTGCAGGATGCGCAGCAGGCCGTAGACCAGCGTCAACCCCAGCGCGATCAGCGCGTAGAGGCTGCCCTGGACCAGGCTCTGGGCGACAAGCTCGATGAAAAGCATGAAGGCCGCCCGATCACTTGCCGGACTTCGACGGCGGTGCCAGCAGCACCGCGTCGGAGATCACCGAATGGCGGCGGAAGGTCTTGTCCTTGACGACCTGCACCTGAATGTCCTTCTTGACTTCATGCAGGTCGTTGAACGAGAGCTTGCCGATCGGCGTGTCGAAGGTGCCCGCCGCCATGGCGTCGCGCAGCGCCTCGCCGCCCTTGCCGCCGGTTTTCTGCAGCCCTTCGATCATCACGTTGGTCGCGGTGTAGGTGGCGGCCGCGACCATGTCCGGGCCTTCCTTGGTGGCCTGCCTGAAGTCGGCGAGGAAGGCCTTGGTGGAGGCATTGGTCGAGTCGCGGTCGAGCGAGGTGGTCACCAGCACGCCTTCGGAAGCGGGGCCGGCGATCTCGATGAACTTGTCGGAGTCGTAGCCTTCCTGGCCGATGATCGTGGCCTTGACACCGGCGGCGCGCAGCTGGCTCACCAGCGGGCCGGCGGTGTAGAAGTAGCCGCTGGCATAGATCACCTCGGGCTCCTGCGCCTTGACCTGGGAGACGAGGGCGCCGAACTGGCGGTCCTGGATGCTGTACTCGTGTTCGCCCGCGATCTGGAGGCCCAGTTTGGCGGCGCCTTCCTTGAACCCCGCGGCCAGTGCCTGACCGAAGTCGTTCTTGACATTGACCAGCACCACCTTCTTCTTGCCCAGGTCGCTGACGAGCTTGGCACCGCCGCGGCCCTGCACCTCGCCCATGGCCGAGACGCGGAACATGAAGTCGCCGGCGCGCGTGATGTCGGGGTGGATGGCATAGGCAGTGACATAGGGGACCCTGGCGGCCTGGAAGACGCCGGCGGCGGCGCGGGTCGAACCGGAGTACGAGCCCGAGACAGCGCCAACCACCTTGTCCTTCTCGATGAGCTTGGTGGCGGTGGGGACGGCTTCCTTCGGCGAGGCCTGGTCGTCGTAGATCACCAAGTCGAGCTTCTCGCCCTTGACGCCGCCCTTGGCGTTGGCCTGCGCCACGGCCAGCTTTGCGCCCTCGAGGGCCGATTTGCCGTCCGCCGCGGCAAAGCCCGTGAGCGGCACCATCAGCCCGATCTTGATGTCGGCGTGTGCCGCCGTCGTACACGCAGCCGCAGCGGCCACCAGCGTCAACACCCACCCGTTCAGCTTGAAATCAGACATGTCGAAACTCCTGTTTGCAATGGAAGAAGGAAGCCCGATCCGGATTGGCGTCGAGCGGCGGTCGGACTTGAATGTACTTGTCTAGACATGTGCGATCAAGAGCAATTTTCTGGGTGTTAACCCTGATTGCCGTGCTGTCCTGTCTATACACGCTCGTGCATGTCATGATCGAGGCATGACTTTCGAGCAACCAGCCCCCGCCTACGCCAAGGTCAAGGCGTTCCTCAAGGAAGGACTGGCCACGTTCAAGTGGCCACCGGGCGCGCTGATGCCGTCCGAGGCGGAACTGGTCAGCCAGTTCGAGGTGAGCCGCATGACGGTCAACCGTGCCATGCGCGAGCTTCAGTCGGAGGGACTGCTCCAGCGCATCCAGGGCGTGGGCACCTTCGCGGCGCAGCCCTACCGCGCATCGTCGACGCTGACCATTCGCGACCTGCACACCGAGATCGCGGAACGAGGCCGCAAGCACCATGTCGAGGTGCAGTACGTGCGCGAGGAAAAGGTCACTTCAGCCTTGGCGCCCCGACTCGGCCTGACCGAAAGCAGCCGCGTGTTCCATTCGCTGATCGTGCATTTCGAGGACGGCCTCGCGCTGCTTTGCGAGGACCGCTATGTCAATCCGGCCGCGGCACCGGATTACCTGAACGTCGATTTCACGCAGATCACGCCCACGCACTACCTGTTGTCGGTGGCGCCGCTGTGGGAAGCCCAATATTCCATCGAGGCCTGCAGGCCCACGGCCAAGGAGGCACGCCTGCTCGGCATCGACCCGCTGGACCCATGCCTTGTCGTCGTGCGCCGGACGGAAGCACAGGGCGCGCCCGTCACGCTGGTCCGCCTGGTTCACCCCGGGTCGCGCTACACCATCGAGGGCTCGTTCAAGCCTTGAACCTGCCAGGGGGACGTCCGCCGCAACGGTTCGTCCCTTTCGCTTCAAAAGGCCTTGCGTGTGCAGCCGCCCGCCGGAGATTCACCCGCGAAGCGCGCCGCAGTCCATGCGACGAGCGGCTCTTCGAGCTGCGTACCGGACCGCACGATGGTGCCGTGGTTGAGTCCGTCGATCGTCCAGTACGCGAGCCGCTGGCCGGCGGCGCAGCGCTGGGCGACGTAGGAGTCGGTGGCGGCCGGCCGTACGACGTCGTCCGCAAGACCCTGCGCGATCAGCACCGGCGCCTCGATGGCGCGGTTGGCGGCATTCTGGGCAAGCCTTGCCGAGAGCGCCGCGTTCGCGCTCGTTGCCATGGCCGGCCCGTCGAAGGTCGCTGTCAACGCGGCGATCCGACGCGGGTCCTCCGGCGGCAGGAAACCGCAGAGATTCACGATCTCGCGCCCGGCCTTGAGCGCCTCCGGGCGAAGCGCCTGCTCGAACCGGATGTCGGGATAGAAGCGGCTGTACGACAGCGCGATGTACGGTCCGAGCCGCTTTTCGGTGGCAGGGCTCAGCCTGAAAATGTTCTGGATGTCCGCAGCCGGTGCTATGCCGACAACGCCGACGATCTGAACATCGGGGGCATAGCGCGGGCCGACGATGCCGGTCCACAAGGCGGCATGTCCGCCCTGCGAGTGGCCCCACACCACCGTGCGCGGGTCGAGTTGGAGTTCCCGCATCTGCCGCGCAGCGCGCACCGCGTCGAGCGAAGCGCGCGCCTCGCCTTCACCGATGATGTAGGGGTGCGGGCCGCCTTTCTCCGCGAAGGAATAGTCCGTCGCGACGACCACCCATCCCGCCGCCACGATCCGGTCGCGCGCCGGTATGCCCTCGGTTGGCGAGGACACCAATGACGGCATGCACTTTTGCACCAGGCCCGTGGTGCCGTGCTCCCAGGTGATGACCGGACGCGGGCCCGCAGGAAGCCGGGCCGGCGCGAAGACGGTGGCGACCGCGGTCGCCGGCGTGCGGTCGTCCACCGTGGTCGTGTACAGGATGCGCCACCCCTGCATCCCGGCCGGCAGTGTCACGTTCTCGAGCGGCTCGCTGCGCAGCAACGCGCCGGGCCGCATCGGCAGGTTGGCCGGCGCGTCGTAGAAAGCATCCGGCGCCCGCGCGACCAGGCTCCCGCGGCTGCCTTGCGCAGCTCCCTGCCCGGATGCCGGCCTGACCGGGCTGCAGCCCGCTTGCACGAGAGCGACCAGCAGGGCCGCGACGCCCAGCCACGGTGGAAGTCTGTCAGCCATGCGCTTTCTCCTTGAAGGTCGTTCCTGCCGCTCTGCGGCGCGCGGATCAGAAGGCGTGCCGGATGCCGAAGTCGTAGGCACGGCCACGGTCCGCCCGGTAGCCGGGTGCAGAGGAGTTGGCCGTGTTGGTGTAGCCCGGCCCCGTCTCGGCCGAGGACACGTTCACCACCGAAACCGCCGCGCCGTTCTTGTTCCTGGTGATCGCAAAGTTGGCATACAGCGCGGTGCGCCTGGACAGGTTGTGGACGTAGCCGATCGCATACTTTTCTGCCTTCGGATCGGGCGTGGTCATCGGGATCGCACCGGCGCGCGTGAAGTTGTAGAAGTCTCCCTTCACCTGCGAGTAGGACGCCTTGATCTGTCCCGGCCCGACCGGGACGCTCAGCCCGACGAGGAAGTTCCGGGCCTTCGCATCGAGGGGCGGGGTCAAGGCAGCAGTGAGCGGGAAGCTGGCCAGATTCGCAAAGTCGGTCTTGGCGGCCACTTTGGAATATTCGCCATACAACTTCACTGGCCCGAAGTCATAGGAGCCACCGACATTGGCCGTGCTCACATTGGTGGTCGAGCCGAAGTGATAGTTGTCGGCGATGGTGCTGGTGCCCCAGGCCACGGCCACGTCGATCGGACCTTCGGCGTAGCCGAAGCGACCCCCCGCGTAGCGGCCGATGCGCGCATTGTTGGCGGTCGACGGGTTGTCCAGCGACGGCGAATCGAGGTTCTCGCCAAAGGCGTACATGACCTGGCCGTAGAAGCCTCCCAGGCCGCTCGGCAGGAAGTACCCCACGGAATTCGACTTGCGGGCATAGAAGCCCCGGTTGAGCTGCAGGGTCGGGAATGTGCCGCCAAGCATCTGCACGATCAGACTGGAGCCGGAGCCGGCGGTACCGAACGGATCGAAAACCGCGTCGTTCCAGAAGGTGGGGGTGTAGTCCCGCCCGAGGCGCAGTTCGCCGAAGTTGCCCGTGAGGCTCACGGTCGAACGCCGGTCGAAGGAACCGGCGCCGCGGCCGAACGTCCCGACATCGCCCCACATGGCGCCTTCCAGCCAGAAGCCTGCGGCGAGGCCGCCGCCAAGGTCTTCCTGTCCACGAAAGCCGATCCGCCCCCCCGCGTTCCCGCCGTTGGACAAGACCGTTTGGCGCTGTTGAAGATCGGGCTTCGGTGTCGCGGTGTAGCCCCAGAACTTGCTGTTGGTCTCGTACCGGCTGACGCCGACGTCGACCACACCGAACACGGTCACGCTCGATTGAGCGGACGCCGAGCCGACGACAGCCAGCGCGGCCAGGTGAATGAGAGTTTTTTTCATGATGAGTGCTTCTCTTGCGCGTACGTGCGGCACCGGCTCGAAGACCATCCGCGAGCCATGTGCCGGACGTGTCTCCCGCGCCGCCTACGATAAAAATTGCGCGCCGGGGTGCATATCAAGAAACAGACACATCGACGCAAATGCCGCGCTCAATCGAGCATGGCGCCGGTGTCGCGCACCGTCTTGAGCACCAGCGGCAGGCGCTTGCGATAGGCCGCGGTCGCCTCCTTCGACTCGCTGCCGATGGGCTCCATGCCGAGGTCCCTGATCTGCCGCGCCATGCCGGCGGACGCCACGACGGCGCTGAACTCACGTCCGAGCCGATCGACGATGGCCGCGGGCGTTGCGGCCGGCGCCAGCACTGAAAACGGCCCGGTGAGCTTGAAGATCTCCTCGTTGTAGCCGCTCTCCGCAAAGGTCGGCACCTGGGGCAGCGACTCGGCCCGGCTGGCGCCGATGACGGCGATGGCGCGCAGCTTCCCGTTGTCGATGTAGGGCTTCACCGCCGTCACCGTGGCGCAGGTCATGGCGACCTGGCCTCCGAGGAGGTCCGTCAGCAGGGGCGCTTCGCCGCGGTAGGGAACATGCAGGATCTGCGTGCCGTAGTTCTTGTCCAGGAAGGCTTGTATGGTGTGGGGCTGGCTGCCCGCACCCCACGAGCCCATGGCGAGCTTGCCGGACTTGCCTTGGGCGATCAGGTCGGCCACCGTTTTGATCGAACTCGATGCGTTGACGACGAGCACGACGCGCGGCTGGGCGATGTCGGAGACCACCACCAGGTCCACGGCAGGGTTGTAGGGGAGCTTGCGGTAGAGCGCGACGGCCTGCGTGACGGGGGCCGGTGGCGTGAGCAGCAAGGTGTAGCCGTCCGGCGCCGACTTGGCCACCGCATCGGTGCCGAGATTGCCGCCCGATCCGGCCCGGTTGTCGACGAGCACGGGCTGGCCGAGGCGCTTGGCAAGCGCCTCGGCCAGGACGCGGGCCAGATGGTCGGCGCCGCCGCCCGCGGGAAACGGGACGATCAGCCGGACCGGCTTGCCGGGATAGACATCCTGCGCGAGACTTGCCCGCGGCGACAGGCCGGCGATACCGCTGGCGAAAACGGACAGGAGCAGGATGCGGCGACGTGACAGCAGGGGCATTCGAGCAGTGCGTTGAGTCTTCATGGAATGTGAATGTCTCGATTCTTGTGGATGCCGTGCCTCGGGCACGACTGCTGCAAAAAGCAACGGCACGAGGCTAGGTTCCAGCCCCCGGATTGGATGTCAACAGGCCGACACATTCGCAAAATTCGATGCATCCGGCCGTTGTCTCCCAGGCGCCAAGTGGCGCGCCGCAACAAACGGGGGCGAGCGAAAATTCGCGCGAGGCACACATGGCCACTTCAAGGACAGACTCCATCCATAGCCAGGTTCAACTGGTGGAGCGCGCCTTGCGCTGGTCGGACCTCTGCACGGGCTGGGATGACGAACACATCGCGGCCGTGAGAGAGATCGCGCGACTCGACACCTACGACCGCGGCATGCAGGTGATGCCGCACGACCCACGTCGGCGCGAACTCTGGATGGTGGCGTCGGGCTGTCTCGAGATCAGCCGCGTGAGTCCGTCGGGTCGGCGTTTCATGATCGGCCTGGCCGGTGCGGGCATGACCGTGGCGGTGGTGCGACTGCTGGACGAAGAAGATGTGTTGCCCTTCGATTATTTTGCGCACGACGACTCGGTCGTGGTTCATCTTCCCTGTCAGCCGCTGCGCCAGATCCTGGATGCAGCGCCGATCCTCTGGCGAAACGTGGCCCAGCTGATGCTCTCGCGCTATCGCGACAACCTGATCGTCCGATCGGATCTCGCGCTGGGCTCGCTCGCGCAGCGCACCGCGGCCATGCTGGTGACCCTGGCGCGCATGCACGGGGTCGAAAGCGAAGGTGGCGTGATCCTGAAGGTGCGCGTCTCGCAGGGGGACCTGGCATCGATGCTCGGCGTGACGCGCCAGAGCATGAACAAGGAGCTGCGCGCCTTCCAGGAGCGGGGCTGGATCGAATCCGACAGCTACAGCCGCATCACCATCCGCCGGCTCCAGGCCCTGAAGGAATACGCGACCAGCCTCCATTAGGCAGGCCGACATCGCGTCGGCTGTCAAAAAGCCGACTGCGGTCGATTCGTGTGGGTGGCTCAATGCACGCATCAGCGCAAGCCCCGAGAAATCATGACCGCAGAAGAAGAAGCCCGCGAGATCGCGGTCGAAGCCTATGTCTACGCCTATCCGCTGGTGCTCTCGGAGCTCACGCGGCGCGTGCGGGTCGGCACCGTCCCGGAGACCATGAACCGGATCCAGCATCGAAGGGAGTATGTCGACGCGGGATTCACCGAAGTTGTGCGGCCCAATGCCGACACGCTCTATTCAACGCTTTGGTTCGATGTGTCGCAGGGGCCGCTGGCGATCGGTGTACCGGACTCCGGAGGGCGCTACTACCTGCTGCCCATGATGGACCTGTGGACCGATGTCTTCGCGGCGCCGGGCAGTCGGACCACGGGCAACGACGCCCAATTGATCGTGATCGCAGCTGCCGACTGGCAGGGACAGGTCCCCGATGGCGCCAGCCTCTTGCGCAGCCCGACCGCGGTGGGTTGGATGATCGGGCGCACCCAGACCAACGGTCCGGCCGACTACCGGGCCGTGCACCAGTTCCAGGATGGCATCCAGGTGTGCCCGCTCAGTCAGCTCGGAAACAGGGCTTACGAAGCCCCGCCATCGGCGCCTTCGGCGGGGCACTGGGACCTGCGGACACCCCCTGTCGTGCAGGTCGAGAAACTGGATGCCCAGGAATTCTTTGCGTTCTTCGCGCAACTGCTCCAGGCGAACCCGCCGCATGCCAACGACTATGCCATCGTCCACCGGATGGCACGCATCGGCCTCGTGGCGGGCAAGACCTTCTCTCTGGCCGCTCTGCCTCCTGCGGCATTGCGCGGCGTGGCCGCGGCGCCGGCCCTGGCACTGGAGGAAATCAAGAACCAGCTCGGCGCCGGTGTGCGGTCCCAGGGCTGGCGCATTCGCCTCACGGCCATCGGAACCTACGGCACCGACTACCGCATGCGCGCGGGGGTCGCCTATGCGGGGCTCGGCGCCCTCCCGGTGGAGGACGCCGTCTATCCGCTGGCCTTCGCCGACGCCGATGGCAAACCCTTTGCCAGCGAAGGGCGCTACGTGCTCCACTTCGACGCCGACGAGATTCCGCCGGCGCGTGCCTTCTGGTCGCTCACCATGTACGACGAGCGCCAGCTCTTCACGCCCAACCCCATCCGCCGTTATGCCATCGGCGACCGCGACCCTCTGAACTTCAATGCCGACGGCTCGCTCGACATTTACATCCAGCAAGGCAGCCCGGGCGCCGAGCGCGAATCGAACTGGCTGCCCGCGCCTGCCGCCGGCACCTTCACGATGAACCTGCGTGTGTATTGGCCCGAGGCGAGCCTACTGAATGGAAAGTGGCTTCCACCGGCGGTCCGAAGGGTCGGCTGAGGGCTGCCAGCCGCCGGGCGGACGGGCGCCGCCATACTCGCGCCATGAGGACCTTCGACACCGCCGCGACTCGCGCTGCCCTGCCCTTCGACCGTCTGGTGCCGGCCCTGCGCGACGCTTTCGCCGGCAACACCATCGTGCCGCCGCGCCACGTGCACGCTGTCGCGTCTGGCGAGGACCGGGGCACCGTCCTGATCATGCCGGCGTGGAGCGACGCCGGCTTTCTCGGCATCAAGACGATCGCCATCTACCCTGGCAACGCCGTGCGCGGATTGCCCGGCCTGCACGCCACCTACGTGCTGTACGACGCGCGCACGGGCGTGCCGCTGGCCTCGATGGACGGCAACGAGATCACGGCGCGCCGCACTGCGGCGGCCTCGGCACTGGGCGCTTCGTTCCTGGCGCGCGAGGACGCTTCGCGGCTGCTGGTGCTGGGCACGGGCCGTGTCGCGCGGCTGCTTCCGGCAGCGCATGCGAACGTCCGTGCGATCGGCAAGATCGCCGTGTGGAACCACCGGCCCGACAGCGCGCAGGCATTGGCCGCCCAATGGCGCGCCGAAGGTCGCGACGCAGTGGCCGTGACCGACCTCGAAACCGCGGTCCGGGCAGCCGACATCGTCAGCTGCGCCACGCTCGCGACCTCGCCGCTGTTGCGCGGCGAATGGCTCGCGCCGGGCTCGCACCTCGACCTGATCGGCAGTTTCACGCCCCAGATGCGAGAGGCCGATGCCGCGTGCTTCGCCGAGGCACGCACCTTCGTCGACACCGACGAAGCGCTGGTGAAAGCCGGCGATCTGCTCGATGCGATCGCGGCGGGAACGCTGCGCGCCGCGGACGTGGGGGGCACGCTGGCGCAGTTGTGCCGCAACGATCGCTCGGGCCGAGCAGATGCCACGGAACGCACCGTGTTCAAGGCCGTTGGCAGCGCACTCGAAGATCTTGCGGCGGCCAGACTGGTGTGGGGCGATGCGTGCGGGGCCTGACGGAACCTGGATCCGCCCGCGTCGCGTTGGTCGCGGCCACGTGCCCGACGTCCGGGCCAACCGTCGTTCAGACCCTTTCGAGGATCACTGCGATGCCCTGCCCCACGCCGATGCACATCGTGCACAACGCGTAGCGGCCACCCTGCCTGTGCAGCTGGTTCACCGCCGTGGTGGCCAGCCGCGCACCGCTCGCACCCAGCGGATGGCCGAGCGCGATGGCGCCGCCGTTGATGTTGACGCGGGCGTCGTCGTCCTCCAGGCCGAGCAGGCGAAGCACCGCGAGGCCCTGCGCTGCGAAAGCTTCGTTGAGTTCGATCACGTCGATCTGGTCGAGCGTGAGGCCGGTCAGCGCCAGCACCTTTTGCGTCGCAGGTGCCGGGCCGATGCCCATGACGCGCGGCGGCACGCCGGCCGTGGCCATGCCGACCACGCGGGCGCGCGGCGTCAGGCCGTGTCTTGCAGCACTGGCTTCGTCGGCCAGCAGCAGCGCGCACGCGCCGTCGTTCACGCCGCTCGCGTTGCCGGCGGTCACGGTGCCGTCGGGCCGCACCACGCCCTTGAGCTTGGCGAGCGCTTCGAGCGTGGTGTCGCGCGGGTGTTCGTCCTTGCTGACGACGATGGCGTCACCTTTCTTCTGCGGCACGCTCACGGGCGTGATCTCTGCGTCGAAGAAGCCGGACTTCTGCGACGCGACGGCGCGCTGCTGCGAGGCGAGCGCCATGCGGTCCTGCGCCTCGCGCTCGATCTTGTAGTCGGTGGCGACGTTCTCGGCAGTCTCGGGCATCGAATCGACGCCGTAGAGTTCCTTCATCTTCTTGTTGATGAAGCGCCAGCCGATCGTGGTGTCGTACACCGCGTTGGCGCGGCTGAAGGCGGACTCGGCCTTGGGCATCACGAAAGGCGCGCGGCTCATGCTTTCGACGCCGCCGGCGATCATCAGGCCCGCTTCGCCGGCCTTGATGGCGCGTGCGGCCGTGCCGATGGCGTCGAGGCCCGAACCGCAGAGGCGATTGACCGTCGAGCCGCCCAGTTCCAGCGGCAGCCCCGCGAGCAGGGCCGACATGCGCGCCACGTTGCGGTTGTCTTCGCCGGCCTGGTTGGCGCAGCCGTAGATCACGTCGCTGACGGCTTGCCAGTCGACGTTCCTGTTGCGTTCCATCAGGGCGCGCAGCGGCACGGCGCCGAGGTCGTCGGTGCGCACGCTGCTGAGCGCGCCGCCGTAGCGGCCGAAGGGGGTGCGGATGGCGTCGCAGATGAAGGCTTGGTTCGTCATGTGGGTTGTCTCTTCTGGATGGTTCGTTCAGGCGGCGATCGGCAGGCCGACCAGCTTCTCCAACTCGGCATGGTCGAGGCCGTCGACCTTGTCGATCAGCTTCAATCCGTCGGGCGAGCATTCGAGCGTCGCGAGGTCGGAGTAGACGCGCTTCACGCAGCCGATGCCGGTCAGCGGATAGGTGCACTGCTTCACCAGCTTGCTCGCACCCTGCTTGGTCAGCAGGTCCATCATGACCCAGGTCTGCTTGGCGCCGATGGCCAGGTCCATCGCGCCGCCGACGGCGGGGATGGCGTCCTTCTCGCCGGTGTGCCAGTTGGCGAGGTCACCGGTGGCCGACACCTGGAACGCGCCGAGCACGCAGATGTCGAGGTGGCCGCCGCGCATCATCGCGAAGCTGTCGGCGTGGTGGAAGAAAGAGCCGCCCGGCAGCAGCGTGACGGGCTGCTTGCCGGCATTGATGAGGTCGTAGTCTTCTTCACCCGCGGCTGGCGCGGGGCCCATGCCGAGGATGCCGTTCTCGCTCTGCAGGATGACCTCGCGGCCGGCCGGGAGATGGTTGGCCACGAGCGTCGGCTGGCCGATGCCGAGATTGACGACGGCGCCGTCGAAGATGTCCTGCGCGACGCGCGCCGCGAGCTGATCCTTGGTGCGACGCTGGTAGGTGGTGGTGGTTGTCATGGTCATGCTGCCTTCTTGAAGCCACCGGCCTGTGTTGCCACTCTGTCGATCTTCACGACCTGGTGCACGAAGATGCCCGGCGTCACGATGGTCTCGGGGTCGAGCGAGCCGAGCTCGGCGATCTCGTGCACCGTGGCGATGGTCTTCTTCGCGGCCATCGCCATCACCGGACCGAAGTTGCGCGCGGCCTTGCGGTAGACCAGGTTGCCCCAGCGGTCGCCGCGCTCGGCCTTGATGAGCGCCACGTCGCCGTGGATCGGGTACTCGAGCACGTAGTGCACGCCGCCGATCACGCGCGTCTCGCGGTCGCCGGAGAGCTGCGTTCCGTAGCCCGTGGGGCAGAAGAAGGCGCCGATCCCCGCACCCGCCGCGCGGATGCGCTCGGCCAGGTTGCCTTGCGGCACCAGTTCGAGCTCGAGCTTGCCGGCGCGGTACAGGCCGTCGAACACCTGGCTGTCGGCCTGGCGCGGGAAGCTGCAGATGATCTTGCGCACGCGGCCGGCCTTCAGCAGCGCGGCGAGCCCCACTTCGGCGTTGCCCGCGTTGTTGTTGACCACGGTGAGGTCCCTGGCGCCCTGTTCGATGAGGCCGTCGATCAGTTCGTTGGGAATGCCGGCCGTGCCGAAACCACCGATGAGGACGGTGGAGCCGTCTTTGACGTCCGCCATCGCATCGGCGACGGAGCGGGCGATCTTGTCGATCATGGGAATTTGTCTCCTGCTGGATTGAGGGAAATCACCGAGATAAGCGCCGCGACATTTTGTTCGCATGTCGAACGTTTGTTCTTATAATGAATTCTAGAAGATCGAATCCGAGATGGCAACCACCCCGAAACAGAGCGATGCGCCTCGACCCGGCGACAACTACGTGCAGTCGTTCGCGCGCGGCCTGGAAGTGATCCGCTCTTTCAGCGCACAGGCACCGCGGCAGACGTTGAGCGAGGTGGCGGCGGCCAGCGGCCTCACACGCGCCGGTGCGCGCCGCATCCTGCTCACCTTGCAGACCCTGGGCTATGTCGAGACCGACGGCAAGCTGTTCACCCTCACGCCGCGCATCCTCGACCTCGGATTTGCCTACCTGTCGTCGATGCCGATATGGAACCGGGCCGAGCCGGTGATGGAAGCGCTGGTGCAGCAAGTGCAGGAATCGTGCTCCGCAGCGGTGCTGGACGCAACCGACATCGTCTACGTGATGCGTGTGCCGACCCACAAGATCATGAGCATCAGCCTCGGCGTCGGCTCCCGCCTGCCGGCCTACTGCACGTCGATGGGGCGGCTGCTGCTGGCCGACCTGGACGAAGAGGTGCTGCGCGCGCGCCTTGCCGCATCGAAGCCCGCGCCGCTGACGCGGCACACCGTGACCGATCCCGATGCCCTGCTCGGCAAGATCGCACAGGCGCGACGCCAGCGCTGGTGCCTGGTCAACCAGGAGCTCGAAGAGGGGCTGGTCTCGATCGCGGCGCCCATCGTCAACCGCCAGGGCCGCGCAGTGGCGGCACTCAACATCAGCGGGCAGGCCAACCGCACCAGCGCCAAAGTGATGCAGGACACCATGCTGCCGCCGCTGCTCGAAGCCGCGCAAAAAATATCCCGGATGCTGTGAACACCATTCTCGACATCGAAGACCTCCATTTCGCCCATGGCGACCAGCCGCCGCTCGCCACCTGCTGGTCGGCACGGATCGCTGCGGGTGTGACCGTACTGCACGGCGATACCGGCAGCGGCAAATCGACATTGCTGCGAGTGCTCGCGGGCGAGTTGCGCGCCAGCGGTCGGCTGACCCTGGCCGGCACACGTCTCGATACCGCGCCCGACGCCTATCGCCGCAAGGTCTTCTGGTGCGACCCGGGCACCGACCGGTTCCAGCAGATGGCGGTTCTCGAATGCACCGC
>SEGN01000265.1 GCA_004211245.1 Variovorax sp. | reverse complement strand
TGTACATGTACTCGGCGCCGATGGTGCCGCAGTAGGTTTCACGCAGGGCGTTGAGCAGGTCGCGCAGGGACATGGTGTCCTTGCCGAAGAAGGTGTTGCTGGTGTTGAACACCGTTTCGAGGTCGGCATCGGCAAAGCCGTAGAACGAAGGCTCGAGTTCGGGGATCGAGGGCCGCTCGGTGCGCTTGAGTGGGTCGAGGTCGGCCCAGCGTGCGCCGACGTTGCGGTAGGCGGCGATCAGCTGCTGGACGGCGGTGCGCTTGCGGCCCAGCTCGGAATCGGCACCACTGGCTTGCACCACGCGCGTCAGGCCCTGCTTGGCGCGCTCGGCAAAGGCGTTGATCACGGGGAGGTGCGGCACGTCCCGGGTGTTGGTGCCGTCGGTCGCCGGCACGTTCTGCAGTGCGTCGAAATACGAGCGCCAGTTGTCGGGCACGCTGCCCGGATGTTGCGCTGACCTTCGCTTCCCTGCAGGAAGCACTAGCTGGTTCAAGAAACCTTCCGCGACACGGCTGAACCGATTGGCGGATGCGACTGTGGCTGGGGAAGGGGCCTAGGTACCCGGCGATTGTGCCACGTTGAACATGACACAACATGCGAGCCTTTCACCAGGCTTTCAAGATGCCATGCGCCTAACGGATCAGCGCCTGGAACTCCCGGAAAGCAGGATGCTCGGCGCTTCGCAGCCATTCGAAGCCGACCATCTCGGTCGTCACCAGCTCCGCGCCGGCGCCCGCCAGCCGGTCGAACGCGGCATCCCGGTTGCGCTCCGTGCGCGAACTGCAGGCATCGGTCACGACCCAAACGTCGAATTCGTCTTCCAGCAGATCGAGCGCGGTCTGCAGCAGGCACACATGCGCTTCGCAGCCGGCGATCACGACCATGTTGCGCTCCTCGGCTGCGGCCGGTGCTTTCTGCAGATGTCTGGGCAGGCTTCGCGCATTGCCCTGCGGCGCGGCCGCCTTGGCCGGCGGGCGCAGCCATTCGCCGAGGCCCTCTTCGGCTCCGCTGAAATGCATCTTGGCCAGGGTTCGGCCGCACAACGCACGAACAGCCGGAAGGTTCTCTCCCAGCCTGGAGGGATTCTGTTCGGTGCCAAAAACGGGCACCTCCATCAGCCTGGCGAACTGGCCGAGGCGCACTGCGTTCGCGACCACCGCCTCCGCTTCGAAGATCGCCGGCATCAGGCGCGCCTGGTAGTCGACCAGCACGAGTTGGGAAAGAGACGCGTCGAGCAGCATGGGCATGGAGTTTGAGAGCGGGGCTAGACCGTACCACCGAAGCGAGAAAACGGGGAACGGTGATGCCTGCCGTGCTTCCACCTAGACTCCGGCACATGCCCATTCCATTGCCATTGCCATTGCGGCGGTTCGCGACGCTGTTCGCCTGTTTGCTGCTCGCAAGCGGCTGCGCGTCGCGCAGACCGGTGATTCCGATGGTGACGCAGACCGACCGCAGCGCGTGCACGCAAACGACCGATACGCTGCTGGTGCTGCTGCCCGGCGCCTACTCTTCGCCGGAAGAATTCGAGCGCGAGGGCTTTGTCACGGCCGTGCGCGAGCGCAACCTGGCCGTCGACGTTCAGCGCGTCGACGCGCATCTCGGCTACTACGACAACGGCAGCATCGTGGCGCGGCTGCATGACGACGTGATCGCGCCGGCCAGGGCGCAGGGCTACCGTGCGATCTGGATCGTCGGTATCTCGGTCGGGGGTTTCGGCGGCATGGTCTATGCCGAGAACCGGCCGGGCGAGCTGGCCGGCCTCGTCGCGCTGGCGCCTTACCTGGGCGAGCGCCTCACCAGCACGGAAATCGACAATGCAGGAGGTCTCGCGCGTTGGTATGCCCCATGGGGCCCACTCGACATGACGCAGCGCGAGCCGCGCGAGCTTCGGCTCTGGCGCTGGCTGCAGGGTTATTCGGGTCAGGCGCCGGGCGTCGATCGGCCGCCCCTCTGGCTGGGCTTCGGCGAGTCGGATCGCTTCGCCTTCAGCCACCGTCTGCTGGCCGCCGTGCTGCCCCCCGACCATGTCGCCACGACGCCGGGCGGACATGACTGGCCCGAGTGGCGGCGTCTGTGGCAGAGCTTGCTGCCACGCCTGCCGCTGCCAGCCTGCAAGTGATCAGTCGGGCATCAACCGGATGAGCTTGCCGTCCGACTCGTCGGTCAGCACATAGAGCAAGCCGTCGGGCCCCTGTTTCACGTCCCGGATGCGCGCCCTGCCGGACTCCAGCAACTTGTGCTCGGCCACGACCTTGCCGTCCCGGAGTTCGATCCGGTCGAGATAGCCGAACTTGAGCGAGCCGACGAAGAGATTGCCCTGCCACGCAGGGCCGTAACGGTTGCTGGTGACGAACGCCATGCCCGAGGTTGCGATCGACGGCACCCAGTAGTGCAGCGGCTGCTCCATGCCGGCCTTGGCGGTGATGCCCTCGCCGATTTTTCCGCCGCCGTAGTTCTCGCCGTAGGTGATGACCGGCCAGCCGTAATTCCGGCCCGCCTGCGGCACGTTGATTTCGTCTCCGCCCTGCGGGCCATGCTCCGTCATCCACAAGCGACCGTCGGGTCCGAGCGTCGCGCCCTGGCTGTTGCGGTGCCCGTAGCTCCAGATCTCGGGCAGTGCACCGGACCTCGAAACGAAAGGATTGTCCTTGGGCACCGATCCGTCCTTCTGGATGCGGACGACCTTTCCATGATGGTTGTCGAGCGTCTGTGCATCTTCCTTGCGGCTGAAGCGGTCGCCCAGGGTGAGGAACAGCGTGCCGTCGGTGGCCTCGACGATCCGGCAGCCGAAATGCGACCGGCTGGCGAACTTGGGCTTCTGACTGAAGATGATCTTCAGGTCTTCGAGCCTTCCGCGGTCTGCCGCGAGCCGGGCGCTGGCCAGCGCTGTGCTGTTGGCCCCGCGTCCGCCGGATTCCGGCTCGGAGAAGCAAAAATAGACGGTGCGATTTCGCGCGAAATCCGAATCGACCCACACGTCCAGCAGCCCGCCCTGCCCGCCTGACGCGATCGCCGGCATGCCGGCCAGCGGCGCGCCTGCCGTTCCGTCGGCTTCCACGATGCGCAGCCGGCCGGGCCGCTCGGTCACGATGAACCGTCCCTCCGGCAAGAAGCCGATGCCCCACGGATGGTCGAGACCCGCGGTCACCGTGACCGGCCTGGGGGCGGCGATCGCATTGCAACCGACACACAACGCGGCGCAGACCAGACGGACGCCCCAAGGACGGGCATTCAATTTGCTATGCATCTCTGATCCCTTGAATTGCGAAGTGGGGTGTTCGAGGTGCTTGCGCACCGATTGAAGGTGTTTAACAAACTTTCGGGTTACAGCATCTTCGCGAGGACGCGACCAGATCCTGCAACTTTACATGTTCATATAACGATATTTGCAAAATTCCCTTATGCGACAAGGACTTGCGAACATAATCGAGACTTTGCATGAAATTGACATCCAACTTTGTCGTCCCTATCCTACGCACCATGCGTTTTTTCGTCCTACCTGCGGCACTTCTTATCTCGTTTGCGGCATATGCCGCACCCCAGCAAGAGCGCTCGCCGGACGATCTTGGTCACATGCTGGCCGACAAAGGTTTGATTGGTCATCTGGACCAAGTTCGCCAGACTGTCACGGACCGCACGTCGGAACTCGTCGTCACGGCAGTCGGTTTCATGGGGGTTCCGTACCGTCGCGGCGGCAATTCCGCTGAAACCGGCTTCGATTGCAGTGGCTTCGTGCGTGCCATGTACAACCAGACGGTCGGTCTCGTGCTGCCGCGCCGCGCGGTCGAACAGGCCGCTGCGACCGAGCCTGTCGCCCGGGCCGACCTCAAGCCCGGCGATCTGGTCTTCTTCAACACCATGCGGCGCGCATTCAGCCATGTCGGTATCTACGTCGGCGAAGGCAAGTTCATCCATTCACCCCGCTCGGGCGCGCAGGTGCGCGTCGAAGACATGAACGGCAGCTACTGGCAACGCCGCTTCGACGGCGCCCGCCGTGTCGACGCCGTGCAGGGCGCCAAAGTCGGCGATTGAGCGCCGCCTGCCGGCAGCAACCCCCAACCCATGAAAAAACCCGCCGCCGGCGGGTTTTTTCATGGGCGGCGAGCCGGACTTACTTCTTCGCCGGCGGCAGGTCCGTGCAGGTGCCGTGCGCCACCTCCGCCGCCATGCCGATGCTTTCGCCCAGCGTCGGATGCGGATGGATGCTCTTGCCGATGTCGATCTCGTCGGCGCCCATCTCGATCGCCAGCACGATCTCGCCGAGCATGTCGCCCGCGTGCGTGCCGACGATGCCGCCGCCGAGGATGCGGTGCGTTTCGGCGTCGAACAGCAGCTTGGTGAAGCCCTCGTCGCGTCCGTTGGCAATGGCGCGGCCCGAGGCGTTCCACGGGAAGTGGCCCTTCTTGACCTTGATGCCTTCGGCCTTGGCCTGGTCCTCGGTGAGGCCGACCCATGCCACCTCCGGGTCGGTGTAGGCCACGCTCGGGATCACGCGGGCGTTGAAGGCTGCGCTCGCCAGTTCCTTGTTGCCCTGAATCTCGCCTGCAATGACTTCGGCTGCGACGTGCGCCTCGTGCACCGCCTTGTGCGCCAGCATCGGCTGGCCGACGATGTCGCCGATCGCGAAGATGTGCGGCACGTTGGTGCGCATCTGGATGTCGACGTCGATGAAGCCGCGGTCGGTCACGGCCACGCCGGCCTTCTCGGCGCCGATCTTCTTGCCGTT
>SEGN01000028.1 GCA_004211245.1 Variovorax sp. | reverse complement strand
AGCTCGAGCAGCGCCTGGTCGACCGCGGCCAGCGCCACCTCGGCACCTGCGGCCGGCTTGCCGTCGGGCAGCTTGCCGGTGATGCTGATCTGCGCCTTGCCGCGCACCGGGTAGCTGGGTTTGTCGCTCGTCACCTTCACGTCGATCTGGTGCGCCTGGGTGCCGACGCGGATTTCGGCCAGGCCGAGCCGGTAGGCAGGCTTGCTGAGGTCGACCAGCGCGGTCGGCGCCACGTACTCCTTGCCCTCGTACCAGAACGCCGTCCACCATTCGCGCGGCGCCTTGAAGCCCCAGGTGAAGAAGCTGTACCAGGGCACGTCGCGCAAGCGCCCGCGCAGCGCGAGCACGCTCACGTAGGCGTTCGGCCCCCAGTTGGCCTTGACCTGCAGGCTCACGGTCGGGTCCTGCCCGTTGAGCTGCACCACGTGCGTCTCGATGATGCCTTCGCGCTCCACCGCCACCAGCGCGGTCGCGAAGCGGAACGGGCTGCGCACCTGGAACCTGGCCGTCTCGCCGGGCTGGTAGCTCTTTTTTTCGGGCAGCACGTCGATGCGGTCGTTGTCCTCGCCGCCGAACCAGAGCTCGCCCTGTTTGGTCACGTAGACCGAACTCGCGGCCAGACTCGCGCGGCCTTCGCCGTCCTTCGCGCTCACGACCAGTTCGACCTGACCGGCTTCCTTGAGCGAGGCGTCGCACAGCAGCAGGCCGCGCGCATCGCTCTTGCCGCTGCAGACGCTGCCGAGGTCCTTGGTTTCGGTCTTGTTGTCGTAGGTGTAGAAGCCGCCGACCATGCGCTTGCGGCTGCTGGTGGTGATGCGGGCCACGGCCCGCACGTCGATCGCCACGTCGGCCTGGGGCTTGCCCGACAGATCGAGCGCCAGTGCCTGGAACTTGAGCTTCTTGTCGGTCGACACCCAGCCTTCGGTCTTCAGGCCGGCGATCACGGCGGCCGGCCACAGCGTGTGCGTGCTGCGGAGGGTTTGCACTTCGCCGTTAGGATCGGAATAGGTGGCCTCGATCAGCAGGTCGCGCGGCGCCTTCGCGAGCGGCAGCTTGTCGATCGTGACCTTGCCGGCGCCGCTCTTGTCGAGCGTGGTCGGCAGCTTGTCGGCAACCACGCGTGCATCGTCGGAAGCAGTGGCTTCCTCGTCGTTGCTGGTGGTCGCGTCCTGCTTCTGCGGCGGCGAGAAGCTGAACATGTCGTAGTCGGCAAAGTTCACCGACTTGCCGCGCAGCAGCGCCGACACCCTCACAGGCAGGTTGGCGGCCGCGCCGCCGGCGACGTAGTTGACCTGCACGTCGGTCGGCACCGAGGTCACGGCCACCAGCGGCTTCTTGTCGGCGGGGCCGACGCGGCCTTCGAGCACCGGCAGGCGGAACTCCTCCACGCGGAACTGGCCGGTGCCGAAGCTGCGCGCGGCGCCTTCTTCGGCGCTGTCGCCCTTGCCGGTGCGAAGCATCACCTCGTAGGCGCCGAGCTTGGCAGCCGGCGGAATCGCAAAGGTGTTCTCGGCACTCTGGCCGCCGGTCGGCGTCTTGCGCCACTTCACCGGTTGCGTGTACTGCTGGCCGCTGCCGGTGTGCGTGAGCACCAGCGTGTCGGGCAGATTCTGCGGCAGGCCGAAGCCGGCGCTGGTCTGCGTGCGCAGGATGTGCTTCATCGACACCGTCTCGCCGGCGCGCAGCAGCGTGCGGTCGAAGATGGTGTGGGCGATGGCGTCGGGGTCGGGCTGCAGGCTGGTCGGCACGTTGAAGCGCCAGGGCTCGATGCCGCGCTGCCAATCGCTCCAGGTGAAGGCGAGGTCTTCCACGCCCTTCTCGTCCTTCGCGCGTGCGCTGACGAAGTACGCGCCGCCGCCGTATTCGCCGTCGTCGTTGCCTGCGCAGCTCGGTGCGTCGGGCGAGACGCCCTTGAGCGTGGCGATGCCGCTCGCGTCGGTGGTGCCGACCGCGACCTCCTTGCCGTCGCAGCCCGACACGCGCACCGTGGCGCCGGCCACGACCTTGCCCTTGTCGAGGCTGGTCACCCAGGCCATCGCGTTCTCGCGGCCGAGCTTGAAGTGCACGGCCAGGTTGGTGGCCAGGGCGCTCGTGCGCACGTACATCGTGCGGCCGCTGCCGTAGCGCTCGTCCAGCAGCGAGTCGCCGAGTTTCTGCGATGCGATCTCCAGCACATGGAAGCCGGGCGTCAGCGGGATGCCGATGACTTCGAACGGGCGAGGGTCGCCGCCTTCGGACTTCGGCATGTCGAGTGTCTTCACGCCGGTCTGGCCGTTCAGCAACGACAGCATGCGGGTCTGCACCCGGGTCCTGTCGTCCTTGTCGATCACCCTGGGCAGCACGCCCTTCACGTCGCGCGCGGCCTCCTTGCGCTCCACCGTGTAGGCGTTGTCGTAGCGGCGCACCTTGCGGAACCAGGCGATGATTTCGGCGTCGGTCTTCGGGTTCAGGTCGCTCACCTGGCCGGGCACCAGGGCCTGCACGCGCAGGGCCGGCTCCACGTTGCGCACCGTCACCGGCATCAGCGCCACGCCGTTCGGTTCGGCCAGCCGCTCCACCACGCCGAACGGCGAGGCTGCGAACTTGGCGAGCGGCGGCATCGCGCCGGTCGCAACCTTGAGCGGAAAACTGCCGGGCGAGGCCAGCGGACGGTCCGACGCATCCTTGAAGCCGGCCGGCAGTTCGACCGTGAAGGGGGTCTGCTCCGGGAAGGGCGCCGGGAAGTTGACGGAATCGACCAGGCCTTCCGCGTCCTGGTTCTCGTCGCTGAATTTCGGCGCGATGCTCTTGCCGCCGCCCTTGACCACGATCTGCGCCGCGAGCTTGCGCGGCACCGGCGCGTTGAACGACAGCGACATCGGCCGCAGCGGCAGGCAGGCCGCCTGCGCGTTCTCGCGCTCGCAGCTGAACGACACCGCGAACGGCTCGCGCACCTGGAAGTTGAAGCGCCGCTCCACCTTGTTGGCAATGCCTGAAGGCGTGGCCACGCCGGCGCCATACACGAGCTGCACCTTGGCCGATGGCGGCAGGGTGCGGTTGCACTGGAGTGCGGCGAAGCGCAAGGGGTCCTTCGCCGCGCGCTCGGTCGCGCCCATCGATGCCAGCAGCGCGGCGCGGTCGGCACTGGCCAGCGCCTTGACCGGAACGCGCTCGCCGATGCCGTCGACCTGGCACCACACGTTGGCCAGCAGCGTGTCCGTGCTGGCGGCACCATTGAGCTCGAGCACGAAAAACTGCTGTTCGTCGATGCGCCCGCCGCCCGGCCGGATGTTGCGCACGAACGGCCCGCCCGTGTTGAATTGGTAGCTGGCCGGGCCGGCGAACTCGCCACCGTCGGCCGCCTTGAAGCCGGCGACGCGGGTCACCGTGCAGCGCACGCCGGGCGCCAGGTCGTTCTCGAAGTCGAACACCCACTGCCTCTCGCCGGTCCAGCGGCCGGTGCCCTTGCCGGCCTGCGCGTCGCTGCAACTGACCGCCAGCGGCGCCGGCGCCTTGGGATCGCCGAAGCTGACGGCAGCCTGGTCGAACTTGGCCACGATCTGTCGCACGCGTGCGACTTCGCCCTGCGGCGTGAGACTGGTGATCTGGAGCGCATGTGCGCCGAGCGACAAGCCGGCCAGCGCGGCGGCGGTCAGATTCTTGTAGATGTTTTTCAAACGGTCTCTCCTGTGCGATGGGAGGTTATCCGAAGTCGGTGACCTCTCGATACACTTCCGGCGCATCACGAAAAACCGAGGATTCATGGCTCCATCGCGCGGACGCGCCGCACCGATCGCACCTTTCTGGACACGGGTGCCGCAATTTTTCATGTTCCCGTTGCAATGGGAGCCTTTGCTCTATGCGGCGGTGCTGGCCTTGAGCAGTCTGTCGGTGCTCGTGATCCCGTTCCCGTTCGCGATCCTCATCGTCGAAATCGGCATCCTGCTGGCGGCCAGCCGTTACGGCTTCCGGATCATTCAGTTGAGCTCGGAAGGCTTCCTGCGCACGCGCGACTTTCCGAACCAGCGCGATCCGGACCTGGTCAACCTGCCCTGGAAGCTGTTCGCGATCCTGCTTGTCATCGGCTTCGCAGTGGGCGCGGTCACGCTGGTGTCGCGCAATCTGGCCATCGCCGCCTGGGCCGTGCTCACCTTCGCGCTGCCCGCGATCGTGGTGGTGCTGGTGCAGACGGCCAGCCTCGGCCAGTCGCTCAACCCCGCGGCGTGGTGGGGCGTGATGCGCGCCATCGGCTGGCCGTATGCGGCGCTGTGGGCCTTCCTCTTCTTCCTGAGCGGAGGTGCCGAGATCGCGCTGCCGGTGCTGGCGCCGCGGGTGGCGCCCTGGATGCTGCTGCCGCTCGTCAACTTCGTGCTCATCTACTTCAGCTGGGCCATGTCGGCGCTGCTGGGCTATGCGATGTACCAGTACCACGCGGAACTCGGCATCGACCTGCGGTTCGCGGCGACGGCGGCGCCGGGCGAGCGCGACGTCTCGGAAGAGGCGCGCGCCATCGACGCCCATGTGGCGGACATGGTGGAGCATGGCGAGATCGACAACGCGGTGGGCATCGCCTACGACGCCGCGCGCACCGCCGACAACGACCTGCACGCGCAGCGCCGCTACCACCGCGTGCTGGCCATCTCCGGCAAGACCGACGACCTGCTGCGGCACGGCAAGCGCTTCATCGCGTTGCTGATGCGCAGCAAGCTCGAGACCGAGGCGATGGGCGTCTACAGAACCTGCGTGGACAAGGACCCGGCCTTTACCTGCGACGACCCGTCGCACGTGGTGGCCTTCGCGCGCTTGCTGTGGCGTGCCGGGGATGCGCGCGCCGCGCTGGCGCTGCTCAAGGGGTTCGACCGGCGCAATGCGGGCCATGCGTCGATTCCGGATGCCTATGAACTGGCCGCGCGCGTGCTGATCCAGGGCATGGACCGGCGCGACCTTGCGCTGCCGATCCTGCACACCATGAAGAAGCGCTACCCCAAGACGCCGCAGACCGAGGAGGTGCGCTGGCTGTTGCGCGACGACGACCCCACCACGCGGGGTGCCGCGCTGTAAGACCTGCCGCTCAGTGGCCGAACTGCTCGCCCCAGGCGAGCGCGTCCTGGTGCACCGTGATCATGCGATCCACCGCAATGCCGTAGCGTGCCGAGAGGATGTCCAGCGATGCTTCGTCGGCGCTCTCGCAAGCCCTGGCGATGGCCAGGTAGCGCGCGAAGGCACCCTCGTTGCGCAGCACGGCGTCGGTCACGGACGCCGGCAACGTGACCAGCGCCAGTGCATCGACCAGCGGCATGCCCAGCAGGGCGTCGAGCATCGAGAACATGCCGGCCACGAAGGCCAGGTCGGCTTCGGGGCCCGACAGGGTTTCGAGCGCCAGCAATTCCATCATCCGCCCGCGCACGATCGCCAGCGTGCCGATGGCCGGTGCCACGTTGCCGGCCGGCGTGCCGGCGATCAGCAGCGCAGTCCAGCGGAACAGCCGCTTCATGCCGACCGTCAACACGGCATGGCGGAACGACGCGATCTCCATCTTGCGGCCGAAGCCGGCCGAGTTGATGTAGCGCAGCAGCTTGAAGGACAGCGTGGGCTCTCGTTTGAGCAGGTCCTCGATCTCGTTGACCTCCGCCTCCCGCAACACCATGTTCATCAGGTTGATGAGCGGCGCGTAGGCAAGCTGGATCGACCGGTCCGGCGAGGCGGGCGGCTGGGTGAACCAGAGCCCTTCGTACAGCTTCACGCCGGCGCGCTGCAGGTACTCGAACTCGGCGGCCGTGCGCACCTGAGTGGCGAACGGTGCTGCCTTGGTGTTGGCGTGGACGGCGCGTGCCACCGCGGCGGCGCGGTCGAGTTCCAGCACACCCATCTCGAGGATCACGAACGAGGCGAGCGGCACGAACTGCGCGTAGGCCGCGCCCAGCAGGCGGGAGTCGAATGCCAGCTTGAAGCCTTTGGCGCGTGCGGCCTGCAGTACCGCGTGGTCGAGCGGTGAGGGTTCGATTCCCGGCGCGCCGCCTTCGTGGACCTCCAGCACCACGCAGTGCGGATCGAGCCAGTCCAGTTCGCCCTCGGCCAGGTCCTGGCAGGTGCAGCGCACGAACGTCGGCTTGGTCAGCCGGGTCTCCTCGTCCGGAGCGATCTCGCCATCCCCCGAAGCCGGTGCTGTCGGCGTCGGCTGGGGGTTCCGGGCGGAAGGCGTCAACTGGTAACCGGCCACGGCGCGATGTTCGTCCACCACCACCCGCCGCGCACCCATGGGCGGTCTGCCGAGCACCGCCTCGCGGGCGTTCACTGCAAGAGACGGAGATTCCTGAATGATTGTGGACATGGCAACCCCTAAATGGCCCGGAAACGGCGTCCGGTGGCGCTTCCTCAGGTTATCGGCCGCCCGGGCGTGAACTTGAGGAAGGTATGCTGGGGCGTCACTTTCTTCCCCATGACCACTCTCCAGGCCCGGCGCAAGCTCATCGTCATCGTTCTCCTGTGCATCGCCGTCTGCGGTGCGGTGCTGCGGCACTTCGCAGACCGCGGCTCAACGCTGCGCGATTTCGGCACGCTGTTGATGCTGCTGTGGCTGCCGATCATCGGCAACGTCATCGCCTGGCTGGTGGCGCGTGTACGGCGACCGGCCGGGCCAGCGCCGGCGCCCGACCCGTTCGCCGCCACCGCCGGCGCGTTCGAGCCGCACCTGCTGGTCGCACTGAAGTTCAGGGCGCCCCAGCTGCCGGTCGACGATGTGCCGTTGGCCGAGGGCGAACACCGCTGCGCGCTGGTGGTGGACAACGAAGGCTTTTCGGCACGCTGGTTCGTTGCGCCCGGCGACACCCTCCGCCTGGGCACGGAGCACGCGCTTCAGGTGGAGTTTCTCGCACCGGCCGTGGCGCTGCCGCGTTTTCCGCCGCAGGCCACGTTCCGCATGCTGGTCGGCAGCACGTTCGTCGGCGACGGCCGCGTGCGCAAGGTCCTGGCCACAGCGGCGCTGTGGTGGTGTTGCGGGCTGGCCGGCATGGCGGCCGATACGGCGCATGCGGCGCCCGACGCGGGCGCGCGCTGGGGCGCGATCGCTTCCCTGAACCGCTGGTACGGCTATTCGTTCAGCCACCCCACGCGCGCTGCCGCCGAGCAGGCGGCGCTGAACCAGTGCAACCGGCTCGCGGGCCGTGCGGGCAAATGCAGCGTTCGGCTGCAGTTCGACCGATCCTGCGGTGCCCTCGCGGAAGGCAACTACGGGGAATGGGCCACCGCCACCGCGCCGACCCGCGACGCCGCGGGCAAGGCCGCTGCGGTGCAGTGCGACAACCATCTGCCGGCGGAGCCCTGCAAGGTGGTCGTCAACGTCTGCTCGACGCAGTAGCTAGCGGCCCTCACCCAGCATGCGGGTCACGGCGTGGCCGGGTGCCAGCTTCTGCAGCTGCGGCAGCCAGTTCATGGCCTCCTCGCGCTGGCCGGCCTGCCACTGACAGGACGCGACCATGGCCAGCGCATCGACCGCGCCTTCATGGCCCGGCGCGCTGGCCAGCAGGGCCTGACAGAGCCGCCGCGCGTCGTCGAAATGGCCGGCGCGTGCGAAGCGGCCGGCAAGCCGGCCCATCTCGCCGGCCGAGAGCCGCACCGAGGGGCGGGCCTGGTCGAGGTAGGCCTTGTAGCTCTCGTGCTGGAACGACACCGTCGGTTCGCTGCTGTCGCGCAGCCGGAAGATCAGCCGGGCCGCGCGGTGGAACGCGTCGCTCGCAGGCTGGAGCCGGGCGGTGTTGAAAAACGCACGCAGGGTCGGCAGGTGGTCCGGCTTCAGCCTGGCGGCGGCCTGCCACTCGGTGGCGGCGCGATCGAACTGCAATTGCTTGCCGAACCGCGTGGCGCGTTCCACGTGGCTGTCGAACGGATCGGGGGGCGCCGCCGGCGCCACCACCGGCTCGCTGCGTCGCGCGGCCGGCCAGAGCAGCATCAGCAGCGTGCCGGTGAGCAGCCCGCCCAGGTGGGTCATGTAGCCGACACCGGTCTCGCCGCCCAGGTGCTGCACCACCTCGTTGGCCATCCACACCGGCAGCAGGATCAGCGCCGGCGCCGTGACGTAGTTGAAATAGAAAAAGAACTGGTAGAAGAACCGGATGCGACGCAGCTTGTAGATCAGCGCGTACATGGCCATCAAGCCTGCGATGGCGCCCGAGGCGCCGAGCCCGTGGCCGCCGCGGCCGCCGTAGGCCCACACCGCCATGGCCGATGCACCGAACGCGGCCAGCAGATAGAAGCCGAGGTAGGTGGCGCGGCCCAGCGCCAGTTCCACCGTGAAGCCGAACAGGAACAGGAAGAGCATGTTCCCGATCAGGTGGCCGGTGCTGCCGTGCAGGAAGGCCGACGTCAGCCAGGTCACAGGCTCCAGCGGCGCGCCTTCGGCGAAGTCCATCGACCAGCGCCGCGTGAACGACGCGGGCAGCATGCGCTCGTATTCGGTGCGGCGCTCCTTCCATTCGGCATAGCGCGGATCGGAGGGGGTGATGACGGCATCGGCGCGCAAGCGGGCTTCGAATTTGCGCTCGGTGCGCATGAGGTCGACCAGCCGTTCGCGGCCGACCTTGCGCCGCAACATCGCGCGCGCCTGCTTCGCAAAGCGGCTGCCGGTCTGTTCAAGATGGTCGACGAAGGCCGGCAGCTCCCAGTCGGGCAGGTTGCTCGACAGGTAGTGGGCGGTGGCGCGTGCCTCGGCCTTTTCCTCGGTGCGCTGCGGGCCGAAAAAGAGGGCGACGTTGACGAGGATCAACAGCACCGTGAGCCACGGCGGATTGCGCCAGGTCGGCTTGCTTTCGAGGGGGATGGCGTAGAACACAAACGGGAGCGTAGCCGAACCACGCTCCCGTCTTGCGGCTACTCGCCCGCGTTAGCCAATCCTCACCGGCACGAAGATCTTGTCGTCGCCGCGTTGGACGAGCAGGGCGACCGACTTCGGCGACTTCGCCACCACATCCCGCACCTGGTCGATGCTGCGCACCGGCGTGCCGTTCACCGCCAGCAGCACATCACCGCTCTGCACCCCGGCGATGGCTGCCGGCCCGCGCGCAGCTTCGACCACGAGGCCGTTGTCGACACCGGCCTCGCGGCGCTCGTCGGGTTGCAGCGGGCGCAGCGCCAGGCCGAGCTTGCCCTGGTCGGCTGCATCGCCCGCGCTCGCCACCCTGGCGGCCTTGTCGCTCGCGTTGCCGAGCTTCGCGGTGAGGGTCTCCGCGCTGCCCTTGCGCCAGATGTCGAGCTGCACCTTCGTGCCCGGCGTGGCCAGGCTGATCGCGGCCGGCAGGTCGCCGGACGACACGATCGGCTTGCCGTCGACCTTGCGGATCACGTCGCCGGTCTGCAGGCCGGCCTGGTCTGCCGGGCCGCCCTTCTCGACATTGGCGACCAGCGCGCCTTCGGGCTTGTCGAGCCTGAAGGAGTCGGCCAGGGTCTGGTTCACCTCCTGCACCGAAATGCCCAGCTTCGCGTGTTCGACCTTGCCGGTCGCCACGATCTGCTTCTGGATCTTGCTGGCCAGGTCGATCGGGATCGCGAACGACACGCCCTGGTAGCCGCCGGTGCGGCTGTAGATCTGCGAGTTGATGCCGACCACCTCGCCGCGCGCATTGAACAGCGGGCCACCGGAATTGCCCGGGTTCACCGCCACGTCGGTCTGGATGAACGGCACCGCGCTGTCGTCCGGCAGCGAGCGGCCCTTGGCACTCACCACGCCCGCCGTGACCGTGTTCTCGAAGCCGAACGGCGAGCCGATGGCCAGCACCCATTCGCCGACCTTGAGGTCGGCCACGCTGCCGAGCTTGACCACCGGCAGGTCACTGGCTTCGACCTTGAGCACGGCGATGTCGGTCTTCGGGTCGGCGCCGAGCACCTTGGCGCGCAGTTCGCGGCGGTCGGTGAGCTTGACGGTGACTTCCTTCGCGTCCTTCACCACATGCGCGTTGGTCAGGATGACGCCGTCGGCGCTGACGATGAAGCCGGAGCCCTGGCCGCGAACGGTCTGGCCTTCGGGTTGCGACGGTCGGCCGCGCGGGCCGCGTTGCTGCATGCCGGGCCCCTGCTGGAAGCGCTTGAAGAATTCGGCAAACGGGTCGCCCTCGGCGAACGGGTTGCCATCGCTTGCGGCGCTCGCCACCTCGTCGGCCGAGCGCGTGCCGACCACGCTGATGTTGACCACGGCCGGGCCGTTGGCCGCGGTGATCTGCGAGAAGTCGGGCAGCGCCACCGGAATGCCGGTGGTGGTGACCGCGGTGGCCACCGGCGGCGTGGCCGCATTGGCATGCGTGCCTTCGAGCGCCGAGACGCTGGCGCCGCCGATGACGCCCGCGGTCACGAGCGCCAGCATCAGGCGGGTGGGGGTGAGGGATTCGAGTTTCATGGCGACAGTCCTTGTGAAGTGGATGCCGCAATGGTGGGGAGCCTGGCTTAGACGGGTCTTAACGGCGCCGCACCGGGCGCGTCGGCCTGCGCGCCGAACCGCACGCACACCCGCGCCCCGCCCAGCCGTTGCGACCGGTCGAGCCGCACCGTCGCCCCGTGCCGCTGCGCAATGGTCCGCACGATCGCGAGGCCAAGGCCGCTGCCTTCCGCGCCGGCGCCGGCGGCGCGGTAGAAGCGGTCGAAGGCGCGCTCGCGGTCGGCCTCGGGAATGCCGGGCCCGCTGTCTTCCACGGTGAGTTGCGGTGCGCCGTCTTCCACGGCCAGCGTCACGTCGACCTGGCCGCCTTCGGGGGTGTACTTGAGCGCGTTGTCGAGCAGGTTGCCGAGCAGGATGTGCAATGCGGCGGATTGGCCATGCACCTGCACCGGCGCCGGCGCCGACGCGGCCAGGCCGAGGTCGATGCGGCGCTGCTGCGCCTGCGGCAACACCGCGGCAATCGCTTCGGCCACCAGCGCGTCGAGGTCGACCGGGCCGCGCGGGTCGTCGGGCGGCGGGTCGGCCCCCTCCTGCCGTGCCAGGACGAGCAACTGGCCCACCAGGCGGATCGCGCGGTCGATGCCTTGCTGCAGCCGCACTGTCGCCGCCTCGCGGCTCTCCGCATCACCGGCGCGTCGCAGCGATTCGGCCTGCAGTTTCAGTGCGGTGAGCGGCGAGCGCAGTTCGTGCGCGGCGTCCGCGACGAAGTTCTTCTGCGCCTCGAATGCGCCGCCGACGCGCTGGAACAACAGGTTGATCTCCTGCACCAGCGGCCGCACTTCATCGGGCAGGTCCTGCTCGGGCAGCGGCGAAAGGTCGTCGTCGGCGCGGTCGGCCACCTCGCGCCGCATGCGTCGCACCGGCGCGAGCGAGCGCGTGATGATCCAGCCGACCGCCAGCATGAGCAGTGGTGCCATCAGCGCCATCGGCAGGGTGGCACGCAACGCGAGCGCGCGGGCGCGTGCCTGGCGTGCGTCCATGTCCTGCGCGATCTGCACGGTCTGCAGTGGCGTCTGCAGGGAGTAGACGCGGTAGCGGTTGCCGTCGACCACCGCATCCGAAAAGCCCAGCACGGCGCGCGGCGGCAGCGCCGAGCGGGCCGAGCGGAACATCTGGGTGCCGTCGGGACCCCAGATCTGAACGAACACGTCGTAGCCTTCCTCGCCGTAGTCGCCGTCGGCGGCGGTGCCGAGCGGCGTGCTCCCGCGCAACGAATGCGCCATCTGCTGCAGGTGCAGGTCGAACATCGCATCGGCGTCGCGCAGTGCGCCGCGGTAGGCGGTCACGCCCAGTCCCAGGGCGGCCAGCAGGATCGACGCGAGCACGAAGCCGAGCAGGCGCCCGCGCAGCGAGTGGCGGCGGGCGCTGGCGTTCATTCGCGCGGCACCATGTAGCCGAGGCCGCGCACGGTCTGGATCAGCCCCGCGCCGAGCTTCTTGCGCAGGCCGTGAACGTAGACCTCCACCGCATTGCTGCTGATGTCGTCTTTCCAGCTGTAGAGCTTTTCTTCCAGCTGGGCGCGCGAAAGCAGTATGCCGGGCCGCGCGATGAGGGGTTCGAGCACGGCCCATTCGCGCGCCGACAGCGCCACCGCCTGGCCGTTCAGCGTGGCCTCGTGCGTGGCCGGGTTGAGCGTCACACCCTTGTGCGCGAACACCGGCTCGCCGTGGCCGGCGCGGCGCCGGATCAGCGCGCGGATGCGCGCCAGCAGCTCGGTCATGTCGTAGGGCTTGACCACGTAGTCGTCGGCGCCGGCATCGAGTCCGGCGACGCGGTCGCCCACGGCGTCGCGTGCGGTGGCCACCAGCACCGGCACGTTGTCGCGGCGCGCGCGCAGGCTGCGCAGCACCTCCAGCCCGTCGCGGCGCGGCAGGCCGAGGTCCAGCAGCATCAGGTCGTAGCGGTGCGCGCGCAGGGCGGTGTCGGCCATCTCGCCGTCGCGCACCCAGTCGACGGCGTAGTGTTCGCCGCGCAGCAGGTCGAGCAGCGCTTCGCCGATCATGGTGTCGTCTTCTACGAGCAGCAGGCGCATGGTTTTCGGGGCAGGAGGGCGGGCGGAACGCCGATTGTCCTTGCTGCGCTTAAGCCGGCCTGAAAACCGACGCCGCAGCCGTGTGCCGGCCTGTAGCATCCACCCCGTTTTGCCAACGCACGCCGCCATCTCCACCCCACCGCCTGCCGGCACCTCGCAGCGTCAGTGGGAGATCGACGCCCTGCGCGGGCTGATGCTCGTGCTGATGACGCTCACCCACCTGCCCACGCGGCTGACCGATCCGCTGGGTCAGCCCTTCGGCTTCGTGTCGGCGGCCGAGGGTTTCGTGCTGCTGTCGGCCTACGTGTCGGGCCTGGTCTACAGCCGGCTGGCGCAGCGTCAGGGCATCGGCGCGATGCGGCGCGCCTTCGCCCAGCGGGTGTTCAAGGTGTGGCTCGCACAGGCTGCGACGCTGCTGTTCCTGTTCACCATCATCGCGGGGCTGGGAGTTCGGATCGAACAGCCGGCCGTGACGAACCTGCTCACGTACTACCTCGCCCAACCGCGCGAGGCGTTCATCAGCGGCCTGCTGCTGGTGTACGAGCCGCCGCTGCTCGACATCCTGCCGATGTACATCTTCTTCATGCTGCTGAGCCCATGGGTGCTGGGCTTCGCGCTTCGCCGCGGTTGGGTCGGCGTGATGACGGCCAGCGTGCTGCTGTGGGCGCTGGCCCAGTTCGGGCTGAGCGAATGGATCTACGGCCTCGCGGTGCGGTTCTTCGGCCTGTCGGTGCCGTTCGGAGAGATGGGAGCCTTCAACACCTTCGGCTGGCAGTTCCTCTGGTTTGCCGGAATGTGCCTGGGCGCCGGCCGGCAGGCGCCCGGTGCGAAGCCGCTGCGCTTTCCGGCGTGGGTGATCGCGCTGGCAGGCGTCATCGCGTTGCATTGCCTGGTCTGGCGCCATTTGGGCGAACACGGGCAGGCGCCGTTCGGCGGCGACGTCGAACTCAATCTGCTGTTCGACAAGTGGCTGCTCGGGCCGCTGCGCATCGTCAATCTGGCGGCGCTGGGGGTGCTGGCGGTGCGCTTCGGGCCGGCGCTCATCGAACGGTTGCCGCGCCTGCGGCCGCTCGAGGCCATGGGGTCGGCGTCGCTGCCGGTGTTCTGCGCGCACCTGGTGGCCGTGCTGCTGACCCTGGCAGTCTTCGGGGACAGCCATACGGCGCGAACGCCCTGGGGCGACGCGCTGCTGCTGGTGACGGTCTTCGCGTGGCTCTACGGCGTGGCCCGCGTCACGCTCGCATCGGAGCGCCGCCCATCGGGCGGAGGCGGCGCCGGCTGACACGCGCGGGGGCGGGGTTGCGCTTGAATGGGGCGATGCCGCCAGCGCACGCCGTCACCTTGCCCGCCGCTCCCGTCCGCGCCGACGCGACCCCGTCGTCGCGCCGGCAGTGGGAGATCGACGCGATGCGGGGCCTGATGATCGTGCTCATGACCATCACCCACGTGCCCACGCGGCTCACGGACCCGGTCGGCCAGCCCTTCGGCTTCGTATCGGCCGCCGAGGGTTTCGTGCTGATGTCGGCCTACGTGTGCGGGCTGGTCTACACGCGCATCTGGTACGACCACGGCATCGAAGCGATGCGCAAGGCTTTCTGGCAGCGCGCGCTGAAGATCTACCTCGCGCAAGGCGCGCTGCTGCTGTTCCTCTTCACGGTGATCACGGCGCTGAGCTTGCGCATCCACCAGCCCGCCGCGCACGAATTGCTGAAGTACTACCTCGCGCATCCGCACGACGGCCTGCTGTACTCGCTGCTGCTCGTCTACCAGCCCGCGCTGCTGGACATCCTGCCGATGTACATCCTGTTCATGCTGCTGAGCCCCTGGGTGATGAGCGTCGGACTGCGACATGGCTGGGGGCCGGTGCTGGCGGTCAGCGCCACCGGATGGGCCGCGGCGCAATTCGGCGTGACGCCGTGGGCGTACGAACACCTCGTGGCCCTGACCGGGTTGCCGGTGCCGTTCGAGGAAACCGGCTCCTTCGACACGCTGGCGTGGCAGTTTCTCTGGTTCGTCGGGCTCTGGCTGGGGGCCGGGCGCACCGCGCCGGACGCGCGCCCGCTGGTGTTTCCGCGTTGGCTCGTGGCGGTGGCGACGGTTGTGGCGCTGGGCGTGTTTGTCTGGCGGCATCTCGGCGCGGGCGGGCAGGCCCCGTTCGGCGACGACATGGCGCTCAACCTCCTGTTCGACAAATGGCGGATCGGGCCGTTGCGCATGGTCGACCTTGCCGCGCTGGGCATCGTGGCCATCACCTTCGGCCCGAAGCTGCTCGAAGGGTTGCCGCGGCCGCGCTGGCTGGAAGCGCTCGGCGCGGCCTCGCTGAGCGTCTTTTGCGGCCATCTGGTGGCGGTGCTGCTGGTGTTCGCGATCTTCGGCAACAGCTACACGGTGCGGCCGTGGTGGGGCGACGCGATCCTGCTGGCGGTGGTGTTCGGCGGGCTCTACGGCGTGGCGCGCTCGGTCGCGCACTGGGAGGCGCGACAGAAGAAGCGCGTGCCGCGGGCCTCAGCGCGCTGAGGCGGTCTGGACCGGCTGCACGTGGCCGGCGATGACCGATTGCCAGAGACGGTAGCCCTGCTCGTTCATGTGCAGGCGGTCCGGCAGGAAGAGTTCGGGACGTGGCCGGCCGTCGGCCGCGATCATGGGCGTGAAGATATCGATGTACTCGCTGTTGGCCAGCGTGCGCACATAGGCCCCGATCATGTTGTTCGCCTCCCGGATCTTCGGCAGCAGCGCCTCGCGCGACGGGCTGGGCTTGATCGAGATGAAGCTGATGCGCGTGCCGGGCAACTCGGTGCGCACGGTGTTGGCGAAGCGGGCGAAACTCTCGAGCACCTGCAGCGGCGTCTGGCCCATGGCGAGATCGTTGTCACCCGCATACACCATGACCTGCCGCGGCTTGTAGCGCACCACCAGTTCGCGCGTGAACAGGCTGCATTCGGCCATGGTGGAGCCGCCGAACCCCCGGTTGATGACGACGGGGGCCTGGCGGAAATCCTGCGCCAGGTTGGTCCAGAAACGGATGGTGGAACTGCCGACGAAAAGGACACCGTCGGCACCGGGCAGGCTGGCCTTGTCGGCGGTGTCGAACGCGGTCAGCGAGCTTTGCCAGCGCGCCAGGGCAGCGCGGTATTCGTCTGCGGCCAGCTTGTCGACAGGCGTCTGAGCCCCCGCTCCGGCCCCGGCGAGGGCGAGAAAGAACGCGAGGCAGAGACTTTTAGGAGTTTTCATCCACATCATCGAAGTGAAACGACCTTGAGCCCGTCGCCGCCGACGAGTTCCGCTCGAAAGTGAAGCGAAATGTTAACCGGGGACGCCGCTAAAGGGTTTTTTCGATCAGCGGGCCCTGGAACAGCACCGGCCCCGTCGGACCGCCCGCACTGGGCACGCCACCGCGCGGCTCGAGGCTGATGGCCAGCGCCGGCACGGCGTGCACGTCCGCCTCGGTGGCCGTGAGCTTGAGCGCGGGCGCATCGCCCAGCACGCCGAGCGAGCGAGGCGCGCCACCCGGCGGGAGTGCCCACAACTGCAGCGACTTGTCGGGGGCGGTCTGGAAGCTGCCCACGCGCTGCAGCACGAGTTGCTTGTTCTTCGGGTCGAAGGTCACCAGCATCGACGCGGTGGATTTGTCGTCCGCCAGCACCGCCACGTATTGCACGGTGGGTGCCGTTTCGAGTTGCTTCTGCAGGTCCAGCCCGACCACCACGGCGATCGCGGTGGCGAGCGCGCCGGCGAGGCTGGCGCCGCGCCAGAGCGACAGGTTGTGCAGCCAGCCGCCGCGCGCGGCCGCGGCTGCCGCTGGTGCGGTGCGTTGCCGCGCCATCGCCAGCCTGGCCTGCTCCGCCTCGATCAGGTTGCGAATGCGTGTCCACACGGCGGCGTCGGGCAGCATGGAGGGTTGAAGCTCGGTCATGCCGGCCAGCCTGCCTTGCCATGTCAAGGCGGCGGCCCGCACGCCAGGATGCTCGCGGGCGATGGCCTCGAAACGGCGCCGGGCGCCGCCGCGCAGCGTGCCGAGCGCATGGCTCGCCGCCAATAGCTCGAGCAGTTCAGGATGGGCACCGATGTTCATGCGCGTGCCTGCGTCATGCGATGCGCCCCATGCAGGCACGCAGCTTCTCGAGCCCGCGCCGGATCCAGGTCTTGACGGTGCCGAGCGGCAACTGGAGCCGGTCGGCCAGCTCGCCGTGGCTCAGGTCGCGCAGGTAGGCAAGGCTGACCACCTCGCGCTGCCGGCCTTCGAGCTGTTCCAGGCACTGGTGCAGTGCGAACGCCTGCTCGCTCGCGTCGGCCAGCGTTTCGGGCGTCGGGGCATCGGAGGCCAGGGTCTCGGCCATTGCATCGTCGAATTCGTCCGTGACGCGGCTGCGATCCGCGGTGCGCCGGCGCAGCAGGTCGAGTGCCCGGCTGCGCACGATCAGGCCCATCCAGGCCATGGGCGGGCTGAGCGATCCGCGGTAGTCGCCGGCCGCGCGCCAGATCGTCAGAAAGGCCTCCTGCAACACGTCCTCGGCCCATTCGCGCTGGCGCACCACCCGCATCGCCAGGCCGAACAGCCGCGGGGCGGTTTGGTCGTAGAGCTGTCGCAGCGCCGCTTCGTCGCGCTGTCCGACACGGTCGATCAGCGCGATCAGCGCAGTGTCGGGGCTCGCAGGGGTCATCCGCGGATTGTGGAGCATGGCGCTGCATGCACTGGATACGCCCCGAAACTGCCGGTGGATTCAGTCGCCGGTCACGCCAGCCGGTCGCGGTGTCGCGCGATCTGCGCGCGCACCTGCGCCGGCGCGGTGCCGCCGAGTGTGTTGCGGGCGTTCAGCGAGCCGCGCAGGCTCAACACCTCGTAGACGTCCTTTTCGATCCTGGGATTGAACTCCTGCAGCACGGCCAGCGGCAGCTCCGACAGGTCGACGTTGTGCGAGATCGCGGCTTTCACCGCATGGGCCACGGCCTCGTGCGCATCGCGGAACGGCAAACCCTTCTTGACCATGTAGTCGGCCAGGTCGGTGGCCGTGGCATAGCCGCGCAATGCGGCTTGCTCCATGGCCTGCGGCCTCACGGTGATGCCGCCGACCATCTCGGCAAAGATGCGCAGCGTGTCCTTGAGGGTGTCGACCGTGTCGAACAGCGGTTCCTTGTCTTCCTGGTTGTCCTTGTTGTAGGCCAGCGGCTGGCCCTTCATCAGCATGAGCAGACCCATCAGGTGGCCGACGACGCGGCCGGTCTTGCCGCGGGCGAGTTCGGGCACGTCCGGATTCTTCTTCTGCGGCATGATCGAAGAGCCGGTCGTGAACCGGTCGGCGATCTGGATGAAGCCGAAGTTCTGGCTCATCCAAAGGATCAGTTCTTCGCTGAAGCGGCTGATGTGGACCATGGCCAGCGACGCGGCCGCCGTGAATTCGATCGCGAAGTCGCGGTCGCTCACCGCGTCCAGGCTGTTCTGGCAAACACCATCCATGCCGAGCGTCCTGGCCACCATCTCGCGGTCCAGCAAACATTTCCACGTAGGCCAGCATGTGATGGCCGAAGCTCACGGGCTGCGCCACCTGCAGGTGGGTGAAGCCGGGCAGGATCACTTCCACGTTCTTCTCCGCGATATCGACCAGCGCCCGTTGCAACGCGACGAGCAACTCCGAGATCAGGTCGATTTCGCTGCGCAGCCACAGGCGCACGTCGGTGGCGACCTGGTCGTTGCGGCTGCGGCCGGTGTGCAATCGCTTGCCGGCGTCACCGACCAGCTGGGTCAGCCGGGCCTCGATGTTGAGATGCACGTCTTCGAGGTCGAGCTTCCATTCGAAGGCGCCGGTCTCGATTTCGTTGCGTATCTGCGTCATCCCGCTCTGAATCGCGGCGTGATCCTGCGCGCCGATGATGTTCTGTGCGGCGAGCATGCCAGCATGCGCCAGCGAACCTTCGATGTCTGCTTCCCACAAACGCTTGTCGAAGAACACGCTGGATGTGTAGCGCTTGACGAGGTCGCTCATCGGTTCGGAGAACAGGGCAGACCAGGCTTCGGATTTCTTGTCGAGTTGATTGGGCGTCATGGCGGGCGGGCTGAAGGCAATAATGGGTTGTCACCTCATGTATCAGTGATGCGCAACCCGTCGATCTTATCGGCCGCACCGGCGGCCAGCCCCCCGGCCGGTCCGCCGGCGAGAAATCGCACGTCCGTGCGACCGGCCGTGGCGCTGTTCGACGCCTGCCAGGTGGGCACCGTGCTGCGTGCCGTGCTGTTTGTCGAGGCGGTGGTCGCGGTGGTCACGTTGTTCCAGGCGCCGAGCCCGCTCGAATGGCTGGCGCTGGCGGCGACCGTCACCGGGGGCGCCTTGCCCGGCACCCTGCTCTGGCTGGTGATGGCCTGCGCATCGAAGAAGCCGCTCGGGCGCCTGCCGCGTCCTGCGCAGTACGCGGCAGGCATTCTGCTGGGCGTGCTGGCGGGCCTGTACGGCTGCGGGCTGCTTCGTTTGACCGGCGTGCTCTCCTCAGGCCCGTGGCTCGCGAGCGCGCTGGCCGGGGCACTGTTCGCCGGCGTTGCCATGGTGGCGCTGGTGCTGCGCGCCCAAGGCCGCACGCCGGCTGCCACGACGGCGCGGCTGGAAGAACTGCAGTCGCGCATTCGCCCGCATTTCCTGTTCAACACGCTCAACAGCGCCATCGCACTGGTGCGCGAAGAGCCGGCCAAGGCCGAGACCATGCTGGAAGACCTGAGCGAACTGTTCCGCCAGGCGCTGGCCGACCCGCGCGATTCGGTCACGCTCGCCGACGAGATCGGTCTGGCCGAGCGCTATCTGGCGATCGAGCAGGTGCGTTTCGGCGACCGCCTGCGCATCAAGTGGCAACTCGACCCGGCCGCGAGCGGTGCGCGGCTGCCGCCGCTGCTGCTGCAGCCGCTGGTCGAGAACGCGGTCAAGCACGGCGTCGAACCGAGCCCGGACGGCGCCAGACTGCGCATCCGCACCGAGCGCCGCGGCGCCACGGTGGTCATCGAGGTGGTCAACAGCCTGCCACCGCTGCGGTGGGCCGACCGGCCGCTGCCGCGCGGCCACGGCATCGCGCTGGCCAACGTACGCGACCGGCTGCGGCTGCTGCACGACATGCAGGCACAGTTCCGTGCCGGGATCGACCAGGGAAGCTACCGGGTACGGATCGACATTCCGGCCGAATCTTGAAAAGAACCATGCCATGAGCCTGCGAACCCTCATCGTCGACGACGAAGCCCTCGCGCGTTCGCGGCTGCGAACACTGCTGGGCGATTGCACCGCGCCCGCTGCCGAGGTGGTGGGCGAGGCTTCGCAAGTTGCGCAGGCCCGCCAGCAACTCGACGACACGCCGGTCGACCTGCTGCTGCTGGACATCCACATGCCCGGGCCGAGCGGCGTCGAATTTGCGCACTGGCTGCGCGGGCGCGCGGATGCCCCGGCCATCGTGTTCGTCACGGCGCATGCCGTTCACGCGGTCGAAGCCTTCGAACTCGAGGCAGTGGACTACCTCACCAAGCCGGTGCGGGCCGAGCGGTTGCAGCAGGCATTGCAGAAGGCCGAGCGTTACCTGAAGGAGCGGCGCGCCCAGCCGGACGACCCCCACGAGGAAGCGCTCTACATCCAGGAGCGCGGCCGGGCCGAGCGGGTCCCGCTGTCGGAGGTGCTCTACCTCAAGTCGGAGTTCAAGTACCTGACCGTGCGGACCTCGGCCCACAGCTATATCTACGACGGCAGCCTGAACGAGATGGAGGAGCGCTATCCGGACCGGTTCGTGCGCGTTCACCGCAATGCGCTGGTGGCGCGTGCAGCCATGCGTGCGCTCGAGAAATACGACGACGGCGAGGATGTGGATGGCTGGGCGTTGCGGCTGCGAGGCATCGGCGAGCCGGTGGTCGTGTCGCGCCGCCAGCTCACTGCCGTGCGCGAAGCACTGAAGGATCCGCGGTGAACGCGCCGACCCCCGAGCAGGCCGCCGAAGCCGCCGCGCTGGCCGACGCCAGGAAGGAAGTCGCCGCCGAGCGTGAGCGCATCATGCTGGAGATGCCGGTCGACGTGCGCAGTGCATCGCTGGTCGTGCTGGCCGTGCTGGCCACCGTGTTCGCGCTGCGATGGGCAGCGGAGGTCTTCATTCCATTGATGCTGAGCCTGCTGGCCGTGTACGCGCTTTCGCCAGTGGTCGATCGTCTCGTCCGGTGGCACATCCCGCGCGCCATCGCGGCCGCGCTGGTGCTGCTCGCGATCGGCGGCGCCACGGGGTCGACCGGCTATCTGCTGGCCGACAGCGCCGGGCAGCTGGTCGATTCCCTGCCGGTGGCCGCGCAGAAGCTGCGGCAGGCCGTGCGTGCACGCGGGCCGGCGCGTACCGGCACCCTGGACACGGTGCAACTGGCCGCCGCCCAGCTCGAACAGGCGGCCGAGGAGAACTCGGCCAAGGTGGCGTCCCGCAAGGGGGTGGCCCGGGTCATCGTGGAGAAGCCTTCTTTCAACGTGCGCGACTACCTCTGGAGCGGCACGGTCGGCCTGCTGGGCGCCGCGGGGCAGTTGGCGCTGGTGGCCTTTCTCACCTTCTTCGCGCTGGCCTCCGGCGACATCTTCCGGCGCAAGCTGGTCAAGATCACCGGGCCGAGCCTGCAGAAGAAGAAGATCACCGTGCATGTTCTGGACGACGTCACCGGCCACATCCAGCGCTACCTGCTGGTGCAGATCTTCACCAGCGCGGTGGTCGGGGTGGCGACCGGCCTGGCCTTCTGGGCGCTCGGGCTCGAGAACGCAGCGGTCTGGGGCATCATCGCCGCCGTCACCAATCTCATTCCGTACCTCGGCTCGATCGTCGTGATGGCCGCGTCCGCGCTGGTGGCGTTCCTGCAGTTCAACTCGATGGAAATGGCGCTGCTGGTCGGCGGTGCCTCCCTGTTGATCCACACGCTGGTCGGCAACGTGCTCACGCCCTGGCTGACCAGCCGCAGCAGCAGCATGAACCCCGTGGCGGTGTTCGTGGGCGTGATTTTCTGGGGTTGGCTGTGGGGTGTCTGGGGCCTGCTGCTGGGCATCCCGATCATGATGGTGGTCAAGGCGGTGTGCGACCGGGTCGAAGATTTGCAGCCACTCGGAGAACTTCTTGGCGATTGACCAAAGGGGTATGGCGGGCGGTGAATGGACCCTGTAAGCAATTGTGTTGAAAATAGGGGTTTTCGCGAACTTTCGCAGTACATCCGATTTCGCCCCTTTTTTCGAAGCCACTGCCCCTGTGACCCTTCTCCACGCCCGCGAACCGACTTCCGTGCACTGCACGGTCGTGCTGCTGACCTTCAACTCGATCGGCATCGTCCGCGAGACGGTGGCGGCGGCGCTGAAGGTCAGTCCGAATGTCTATGCGGTGGACTCCGGCTCGACCGACGGCACGCCCGCCGTGCTCGCCGAACTCGGCTGTAAGGTGGTTCAGCGCGCCTTCGTCAACTACAGCGACCAGCGCAACTGGGCCATCGACCAGGTGGCACCGACGTGCACCTGGCAACTGCACCTGGACGCCGACGAGGTGCTCGACGACACATCGATCCGCGAGCTGCGCGCCGTCCTGGCCGGCCCGGCGAAGTTCGATGCGTACCTGCTGCGCCGGCGCGACTATTTCATGGGCCACATGCTGCGCCACAGCGGCGTGAATCCCTGGCATCTGCGGCTGTTCAAGTCGGGCGTGGGGCGGTGCGAGTCGCGCCTGTACGACCAGCACTTCATCGCCAGCGTCCCCACCGGCCGCATCGACGGGTTCATGCACGACAAGAACTCGGCCTCGCTCAGCACATGGATCGGCAGTCACAACCGATGGAGCGACGCCGAGGCGAAGGAAAAGCTCGGTCCGCAGTCGGCCGGCAGCGAGGTGCTGCAAGCGCGGCTCACGGGCGACGCGCGCGAGCGCACCCGTTTCATCAAGCAGCTCTACTACCGCCTGCCGATCGGGCTGCGCGCGTTCAGCTACTTCATCTACCGGTATGTCTTCCGGCTCGGCTTCCTCGATGGCAAGCCGGGCTTCTACTTCGCGTTCTTCCAGGCACTGTGGTTTCGCATGCTGGTGGACGCCAAGATCTACGAACACCGTTCGATGATGGAACCCACCCCCGAAGCGCCTGCGGCGCCTCCCCCTCGAGCGGGCGCACCCGGCGGCCCGGCAAAGCCGGTTCCACGGGCGCCCTTGAACTGAATTCGCGAAACTTTGAAAGAAAGCCGCCATGCGCAACTACAACCCCACCAAACGCATCCTTGTCACGGGAGGCGCCGGCTTTCTGGGCAGCCACCTGTGCGATCGTCTGATCGGCCAGGGCCACGACGTGCTGTGTGTCGACAACTTCTTCACCGGCAGCAAGCGCAACATCGAGCACCTGATCGGCAATCCGCAGTTCGAGCTGATGCGCCACGACGTGACCTTCCCGCTCTACGTCGAGGTGGACGAGATCTACAACCTGGCCTGCCCGGCCTCGCCGATCCACTACCAGCACGACCCAGTGCAGACCACCAAGACCAGCGTGCACGGCGCGATCAACATGCTCGGCCTGGCCAAGCGCGTGCGCGCCAGGATCATGCAGGCCTCCACCAGCGAGGTCTACGGCGACCCCGAGGTGCATCCGCAGGTCGAGGCCTACTGGGGCCGCGTGAACCCGATCGGCATCCGCAGCTGCTACGACGAAGGCAAGCGCTGCGCCGAAACGCTGTTCTTCGACTACCACCGCCAGCACAAACTGCGCATCAAGGTGGCGCGCATCTTCAACACCTTCGGGCCGCGCATGCACATGAACGACGGGCGCGTGGTGTCCAACTTCATCGTGCAGGCGCTCAAGGGCGAGAACATCACCATCTACGGCGATGGCCAGCAGACGCGCAGCTTCTGCTACGTGGACGACCTGATCGAAGGCTTCATCCGCCTGATGGAGACGGGCGACGATTTCCCCGGCCCGGTCAACATCGGCAACCCCGGCGAGTTCTCGATGCTCGAGCTGGCCAGCAAGGTGATTGCGCTCACGGGCTCGAAGAGCCAGCTGGTGCGCCTGCCGCTGCCGGCCGACGACCCGAAGCAGCGCCGCCCCGACATCTCGCTCGCGCGGGAAAAGCTCGGCGGCTGGGCGCCGAAGACCCAGCTCGACGAAGGCCTGCAAAAGACCATCGCCTATTTCGACCAGCTGCTGTCCGCTGGCCAACCCGCCTGATCACGCAACCATGAACATCACCATCATCGGCACCGGCTACGTCGGTCTTGTCACGGGCGTTTGCCTGGCCGACCTCGGCAACAACGTGTTCTGCCTCGACCTCGACCCGGTCAAGGTCAAGACGCTGAACGACGGGGGCATCCCGATCTACGAACCGGGGCTGGCCGAGCTCGTGCAGTCGAACATCGCTGCGAAGCGCCTGACCTTCTCGACCGACGTCGAGGCCGCGGTGGCGCATGGCGACGTGCAGTTCATCGCGGTGGGCACGCCCTCCGACGAAGACGGCAGCGCCGACCTGCAGTACGTGCTGGCTGCGGCACGCAGCATCGGGCGCACCATGAACCGCTTCACCGTGGTGGTCGACAAGTCGACCGTGCCGGTCGGCACTGCCGACAAGGTCGCCGCCGCGATCCGCGACGAGCTGGACAAGCGCGGCCTGCACGAGCAGCGCTTTGCCGTCGTCAGCAACCCCGAGTTCCTGAAGGAGGGCGCTGCGGTCGAGGACTTCATGCGGCCCGACCGCATCGTGCTCGGCGTGGCCGACGACGAGTCGGGTCGCGAGGCGCTGGCCATCATGCGCAAGGTCTACGCGCCCTTCAATCGCAACCACGAGCGCATGCGCGTGATGGACGTGAAGTCGGCCGAGTTCACCAAGTACGCTGCCAACGCGATGCTGGCCACGCGCATCAGCTTCATGAACGAACTGGCCAACCTGGCCGACAAGGTCGGCGCCGATATCGAACTGGTGCGCCAGGGCATCGGGTCCGACCCGCGCATCGGCTACAGCTTCCTCTATGCCGGTACCGGCTACGGCGGCAGCTGCTTCCCGAAGGACGTGCAGGCGCTGGTGCGCACCGCGAGCGAATACGGCCAGCGGCTGCAGGTGCTGGAGGCGGTGGAGGCGGTCAACGACACGCAGAAGAACGCGCTGGTTCGAAAAATCTTCGAGCGTTTCGGCAACGACCTCACCGGCAGGACTTTCGCGATCTGGGGCCTGGCCTTCAAGCCCAACACCGACGACATGCGCGAGGCGCCGAGCCGCGTGGTGCTGGGTGCGCTGGCTCGCGCCGGCGCGCGCATCGTGGCGCACGACCCGGTGGCCGTTCACGAGACGCAGCGCGTGCTCCAGCTCGACTTTGCCGATGCGCCGCAGCACATCGACCAGATCACCTTCGCTCCCGACCCGATGGCCGCGCTGCAGGGTGCCGACGCGCTGGTCATCATGACCGAGTGGAAGGCGTACCGCAGCCCGAACCTCACACGCCTGAAAGAGCTGATGAGAGAACCCGTGGTCTTCGACGGGCGCAACCTCTACGAGCCGGCAACCATGCGCGAATCCGGCGTGGCCTACTTCGGCATCGGACGCAACAGCGGCTAGGCGTGAACCGACGCTTGCGCAGGTGCACCGCCGCGCATGAGAAGTGCACCGAGCACTGCGGCCAGCGTCGCGAACCCGGCGCCCACCAGCATGGCGAGCTGGTATCCACCATTGAGTGCGGCACGGGCTTCGACGCCCGACGCGAGCAGGCCGCCGGTGCGCGCGGCGGCCAGGCTGGCCAGCACGGCCAGGCCGAGCGCGCCGCCCATCATGAAGGCGGTGTTGACGATGCCCGATGCGAGACCCGACTCGCCTGGCGCCACGTTGCTCATCGCGGCCAGCAGCAGCGGATTGAGCGCCATGCCGGCACCGAGGCCGAGCAGCACCATGCCGGGCACGACATCGATCCACACGCTGCCGTCGACCGGTGCGCGGGTAAAAAGTGCGAGCCCGAGGGCGGCCAGCGCCAGGCCGCCGGCCAGCGGGAGGCGAATGCCGAAGCGCATGACCAGCTTCGCGCTCAGCCCGAGCGACAGTGCCGCCATGATGATGTTGGCCGGCAGGAACGCCAGCCCGACCTCCATTGCGCTGCGGCCCAGCACGCGCTGCAGGTAGAGTGCCGCGACGAAGAACCACGCGAACATCGCGGCCGCCCAGAGCACGCCGATCACGTTGGCCGTGGAGAGCTGCCGGGCGCGGAACAGCCCGAGCGGCATCAGCGGATGCTGAACGCGTGATTCGATGAGCAGGAACACGGCCAGCAGCACGACGGCCGCGGCCAAGAGGCCCAGCGTCCGCACCGAGGTCCAGCCGGTCTCGTTGCCGTTGACGATCGCGTAGACGGCGAGCATCAGCGACAGCGTCACCGTGACGGCGCCGGCCACGTCGAGCTTTTCGCCCTCGGCATGGCCGGGGGCTGTCGGCAACAGCGAAAGGCACAGCAGATACACCGCGATGCCGATGGGCAGGTTGACCAGAAAGATCCAGTGCCAGCTCAATGCACTGGTCAGCAGTCCGCCCAGCAGCACGCCGATGCTGCCGCCGCCGGCGCAGACGAAGCCGTACACGCCCATCGCCTTCGCACGGTCGGCCGGCTCGGTGAACAGGTTCATGATGAGCGACAGCGCCACGGCGGACACCACGGCGCCGCCGAGGCCCTGCACGGCGCGTGCGGCGATCAGCAGGGGCTGCGATCCCGCGATGCCGCAGGCCAGCGAGGCCACGGTGAACAGCGTGATGCCGAGCAGGAACAACTTGCGGTGCCCGTACAGGTCGCCGAGCCGTCCTCCCAGCAACAGGAAGCCGCCGAAGGTCAGCATGTAGGCGTTGACCACCCAGACCAGCGCCGTTTCGCTGAAACC
>SEGN01000264.1 GCA_004211245.1 Variovorax sp. | reverse complement strand
GCGAACAGGATCTGATTGACATAGACCATCAGAACCGCGCAGAGCAGGATCGCACCGCCCTGCCGCCAGGACAGCGAAGGGAGCCCGCAACCCTTCCAGGCAACGATCAGGCTCAGCGCGGCGCAGGCCACGAGCATCCGCAGCGCGGCGACGACCGTCGGATCGAAGACGCCCGTCAGCACCTTGACCGCCGCGACGTTCAGTCCCCAGACGGCCATCGCCCCGATCAAGGTCGCCTGGACGGCGGCAGGGTTGACTGTGCGCTCGGACATGCTCAGGCCGCCTGGAGTCGGCGATCACGCCGCTGGATCAACGAAGCGAACGCAACGCCGAGCAGCAGGAGTCCGAGACCCGATGCAGCAAAAACCCGCTGCGATGAAAAGGCGTCGACCACCGACGCCGCGGCCAGCACGCCAAGCGACTGTCCGAAGAACAGGACGCAGGCGAACAGCGAGACCGCCGTGCCGCGGGCCGCCGGCGCCATCTGGGTCGCGTGGGTCTGCAGGGTGTTGTGCAGCGCATAGAAGCCGAAGCCGGCCACCAGGCAGGCGGGAAGCGTCCATGGCCAGGACGTCGCCCAGGCGATGGTCGCGAACGAGAGGCCGAGGCAGGCACCACCGATGCGGGCCAACCCCGCCTCGCCAAGCCGCGACAGCAGCGGCCGTGCGCAGCGGCTGTACAGCAGACCACCGATGCCGTAGAGCGCGACGATGGCGCCCGCCATGGGCATGCCGAGGTCGAAGGTCGCATGCAGGTGCGAAGGAATGAAGGCCAGCGCACTGAACGCCAGGGCGCCCTCGATGCACGTCACGCACAACACGACCCGCGCCCACGGAACGGCAAGGACGTCACGCAGGCAAGCGATGGCACTTCCCATGTCAGCTTGCGCCGGCACCACGGCTTCCCGCGCGCGCCCGACAAGGAAGGCCCCGTTGACCAGGAACACCAGCGCGAGCGCCAGGAACGCCGCGCGCCAACTCACGCGCTCTGCGAGCAGCCCACCGAGCCACTGGCCGCAGATCATGCCGAACACGGTGGCGCCGAGCAGCCTGGCCAGCACCTCCTGGCGTCCTTCGTAGGCAACGCTGTGGCCGATCCATGCCATCGTCAAGGGAATGATCCCGGCCGCGGCCATCCCCGAAAGAATGCGGCTCGCCACCAGCCAGTCCAGTTGGGTCGACAGCGCCGCCGCGACGCTTCCGATCGTGCACGCCAGCGTGGCAAGCCCGATGATGCGCACTTTGCCGTATCGGTCGCCGAGCGGCCCATAGAACAACTGGAGAACGCCGTAGGCCAAAGCGAAGCCCGAGATCGTCGCCGCGACCTTGCCTGTGGTTGCGGAAAATTCGGCCGCCAGCGACGGGAGCATGGCGTCGCAGATCCGCATGGAGGCCATGCTGGCAAAGGCACAGGTGCTCAGCAACCAGAGCGTTCGCGAATCGATCGGCCGTGTCGGCACGGCTGCAGCGCCGGCGCCAGTGATCATCTTCAGGCGGTGTCGCGGGCCGCAGCCAGCGCTTCGCGCAGCACCGCCTGCACCCCGATCTGGTTGGCCAGCAGCAGCACCAGGCGTGCGTTCAGCGCATGGCTTTCATCGGTCGACAGTCCGCGATGCGCGTCGATCAGGGCTTCGTAGAAATCGTCGGGCGCTTCGAGCCGCGCACGGGTGTCCAGGTGTTCTTGCGTCGTGTGCACGGAAATCTCCCTTCAGATTCGGGCAAGCGCACGGTCGTAGGCCGCACGCACGGCGGCGGCCGTCGGACGACGCCAGCGCGCACACACATGCTGGTCGGGCCGCAGCAGGTAGGTGGTGCCTTCCTGTGCGTCGTAGCGCGCAGCCGCCAGCGCATGGGCTGCATCGAGCGGCACGCACTCGACCTGCAACGGCAGATCGGCTTCAGCCAGCGCGCTCAGGCTGGCCTGGGCGCCTGCGCCTTCACCGAACACCAGCACCGAAAACTGCGTGGCGCCGAGTCGATGCAGCAGCCAGCCCGCCCGACCGTCGGAAAGCACCACCGGCGCATCGGCGGCCACGGCGCCCGGCACCATGCGGCCGTCGAACGCGTCGACGTCGACCGTGTTGAGCACCGAGTCGTGCAGCGTGGCCGGCACTGAAAGGCGACCGCTGTTGACCAGTCGCCGCGCGAACTCGTGCCGGCGCGCCAGTCGCAGCACCGCGTCGCGAAACAGGCGGCTGACTTCGCTCTTGGGCGTGATGAAATCGGTGGCCCGCGTGGAGTTGAGAATGTTCTCGTCGGCCGCCATCTCGCGCTCGCGGGCGTAGCTGTCGAGCAACGCATCGGGCGCCTGCGCGCGCAACACCGCAGCCAGTTTCCAGGCCAGGTTTTCCGCGTCCTGCAGGCCCGAATTGGCACCCCGCGCACCGAACGGAGAAACCCCGTGCGCCGCGTCGCCTGCGAACAGCACCCGACCGTGCCGGAACGCGTCCATGCGCTGGCAGGCGAAGGTGTAGACGCTGGCCCATTCCAGGGAGAACTCGGCGCCCTTGAACGGCGACGCATCCAGCAGCGCGCGCACGCGCGGCATGATGTTCTCTGGCCGCTTCTCCGCCTCGGGATCGGCATCCCAGCCGAGCTGGAAGTCGATGCGCCACACGCCGTCGGGTTGCCGGTGCAGCAGCACGCTCTGGTTGCGATGGAAGTCCGGGTCGAACCAGAACCAGCGCTCGGCCGGAAAGTCCACTTCCATTTTCACGTCGGCGATCAGGAAGCGGTCGCGGAAGACGCGGCCATGGCTTTCCTGCCCGAGCAGCTGGCGCAGTGCCGAGCGGGAGCCGTCGCAGGCGGCGACCCAGTCGGCCTGCAGTGCGTAGGGGCCGTCAGGGGTCTCGATGGTCAGGAGCGCATGCCCCTCCTCCTGCACCACGTCGATCACCTTGTTCTGCCAGCGCACGTCGATCAGCGGCAGGGCCGCCGCGCGCTCGGCCAGGAAGCCCTCGACGTAGTACTGCTGAAGGTTCACGAAGGCCGGCCGTGCATGCCCGTCCTCGGGCAGCAGGTCGAAGCTGTAGAGCTCGTCGCCACGCAGGAACACGCGGCCGACCTTCCACGACACGCCCTTGTCGGCCATCGGCTGCCCACAACCCAATCGGTCGAAGATCTCCAGCGATCGCTTGGAAAAGCAGATGGCGCGCGAGCCGGTGGACAGCTTGTGGTCGTTGTCCAGCAGCACCACCGGCACCTGCTGCTGCGCCAGGTCGATCGCCAGCGCCAGCCCGACCGGGCCCGCACCGACCACCACCACCGGATGCCGCGCGGGCGCAGCCGCCCGCTGATCCGCGTGCGGGCGGTAGTCGAACACCAGCTTCTGGTAGTCGATGGGCTGTTGGCCGGCCGCAGCGGCGAGCGCGTCGAGCTTCATGGCGTGTCTCCGGGTGTCCCGCCGGCGCCTCAGCCTTCCAGCGTCTTCCACATCTGGATGTCGCGCTCGGCTGTCCAGATGCGCGGGTCGGCGAACTCGGTGGCTTCGTCGTAGCAACGTGTGACGTCGAAGGGCATGCAGTGGTCGAAGATGACCCAGTGACCGTACTTGGGCTTCATCGCGGCGAACGTGTCCTTGTAGACCGCGTTCAGATCCTTGCCGGCAGCGACGCCCTTCTGGACATTGGCATAGACGTCGGAGATGAACTCGCGCGTCTCGGTCAGGCCCCTGGCGACTTCCTCGGGCGTGGTGAGCGCTGCGCCGCGGCCGGGCACCAGCGCCTTCGGCTGCAGGGCCGCCAGGTTCTCCAGCGTCTTGGGCCAGTCCTTGAAGTAGGCATCGCCCGCGTAAGGCGTGGCACCGAATTCGACCAGGTCGCCGGACAGCAACGCGCCTTCGCCCGGCAGCCAGACGACGGTGTCCCCCTTGGTGTGGCCACGACCGAGCTGCAGCAACTGGACCTCGAGCTTGCCGAGCCAGAGCGTCATCTTTCCGGTGAACGTCATCGTGGGCCAGGTCATGCCGGGCGGCACGGTTTCGACGTTCTGGAACAGGCGGGGGAAGCGGCCGATTTCACTGGCCTTGTCCTGTTCTCCGCGCTCGACGATCAGGTCGCGGCCATGGCCGGCGTGGCCTGCGTGTCGGCGACCAGCACCGCATCGTCTCCGATGATGATGCCGGTGTTCGGGTCGCCCTCGGCCGTGTAGGCCCAGGCGTGCTCGGAGATCTGGCTGAAGGTGATCTTCTTTTCTTCGAGGTCGGCCTGGCTGGCGAATTTCTTGGTGGCGTTCATGGGGAAGTCCTTTGTGGTTGGATGGTCGGTCAGTGCGTGCCGAGGTAGGCCGCCTTGACCTTTGGATCGTTGAGGAGCTCGCGGCCCGAGCCCTCCAGCGTGATGTGGCCGGTCTCGAGCACGTAGGCACGATCGGCCACGCCCAGCGCCTGCTTGGCCATCTGCTCGACGAGCAGGATGGTCAAGCCCGACTCGCGAAGCTGCCGAATGGCGCGGAAGATGTCCTTGACGATCAACGGCGCCAGACCCAGCGACGGCTCGTCCAATAGCAACAGGCGCGGCTCGCTCATCAACGCCCTTGCAATGGCGAGCATCTGCTGCTCGCCGCCCGAGAGGGTTCCCGAAAGTTGATCCTGTCGCTCGCGCAGCCGCGGAAAGCGCTCGAACTCCCGCTCGATGGCCGCCTGCGTCGCCGCCGCATCCTTCCTGCGGGAGTAGCCGCCCAACATCAGGTTCTCCCGAACCGTCTGGTCCGCGAAGACGCCCCGACCTTCCGGCGACATGGCCACGCCCAGCGCCACGCGCTGATGCGCCCGCAGGTGCGCGACATCGTTCCCGTCGATCAGGATCCGACCCCCGGACACCGGCTCCAGTCCGCAGATGCTCTTGAGCAGGGTGCTCTTGCCCGCGCCGTTCGCGCCGATGATCGTGACCACTTCGCCCTGGCGAACTTCAAGACTCACGCCCTTGACGGCCTGGATGGCGCCGTAGGCGATCTCGACCGATTCCAGTTTCAGCATAGGTGACATTCCGGTTCAGGAGGCGAGCGCCTCTTCGGGATCGTCCACGCCGAGGTAGGCTTCGACGACGCGAGGATTGGCCTGCACGTCGACGGGCTTTCCTTCGGCGATCTTGATCCCGTAGTCGAGCACGATGACGTGATCGGAAATCGACATGACCAGGTCCATGTGGTGCTCCACCATGAGGATGCTCACCCCGCATTTGCCGATGCGAATCAGCAGTTGTCCAAGTTCGGCCGTCTCCTGCGGGTTGAGCCCGGCGGCCGGCTCGTCCAGCAGGAGAAGCTGTGGCTCGGTCGCCAGCGCACGCGCCAGCTCGACGCGCCGCTGCAGCCCGTAGGGCAGGCTGCCCGCCTCGTGGTGGGCCAGGTGCAGGAGCCCCACCAGTTCAAGCAGTTGAAGCGCGCGAGCACGTGTGGCCGCCTCCTGCCGCTGCGCGCTGGGCAGCGACACCAGCGATGCGAGGAAGCCGTTCGTCATCCGGCTGTGGCGACCCAGCATGACGTTGTCCAGGACCGAGAGGTCCGCGAACAGGCGCAGGTTCTGGAACGTGCGTCCCATCCCCATGCAGCAGATCGTGTGGACCGGACGACCGGAGACCTCCTGCCCGAGGAATTTGATCGAGCCCTCCGTCGGATCGATCAGGCCCGTCAGCATGTTGATCATCGTGCTCTTGCCGGCGCCGTTCGGTCCGATCAGGGCGTGGATATGTCCCCGCGTCAGCTTGAACGAGACATCCTGCGCCGGCTTCACGCCGCCGAAGTTCTTCGTCACGCGGTCGACCACCAGCAAGTCCCCGCTACCGCCAGGCCCGATCTGCGTCGGCTTGTCGGCGTCCCCGGCAATGTCGGGCGCCGCGGCAGGACGCCGAAACCACTTGGAGAACAGGCCGACGACCCCGCCCGGCATCACATACAGCGCGAAAAGCAGCAGGAACCCGTAGAGAAAATGCTGTGCCGAAGGCCAGCGCGCGAGGGCGGCGTCGATCACCGTCAGGATCACGGTGCCGACCAGCGGCCCGTACTGCGAGCCGGCACCGCCGAAGAGCACCAGCAACAGGATGAAGATCGACAGGTGAAAGGTGATGAAGTCCGAATTGATGTACTGGTTCTGTTGCGCCACCAATGCACCGGCAATCCCGCAGGTGACGGCCGCCACCACGAATGCGATGACCTTGGCGCGGTAGACGCGGACGCCGACCGAAGACGATGCGATCTCGTCCGCCTGCAGCGACAGCAACGCGCGGCCGAAGCGCCCCACCAGCAGATTGCGCAGCAGCAGATGGGTTGCTGCACAAAGGACGATGGCAAGCCAGACCCATTGTTCGGACGTCAGGGGCTGGCCGTCCCAGGTCAGCGGCTTGATGCCGTAGATGCCCTGCGCGCCGCCGAAGACGTCGGTCCACTCGCCCACCAGTTTTTCAACGACGATCCCGAAGGCGAGCGTCACCATCGCCAGGTATGGGCCCTTGACGCGGAGGGACGGCAAGGCGATCAGCACCCCGCAGACACCTGAAACGGCTGCCGCCAGAACCAGGGCCAGCCATGGGCTCATTTCCGTGCGCGTCGTCAGCAACGCGACTGCATAGGCACCTGCGGCGAAGAGGCCGGCCTGTCCCAGCGATTTCTGGCCCGCATAGCCCACCAGCACATTCATGCCGGCGGCGCAGAGGTAATACACGCACATCATGAAAGCGATGCGCAGGTAGTAGTCGTTGCCGAACAGCGATGTGATGCCGATCAGCGCAGCGGCGACCAGGACGACGCCCAGCGGATGTTGGCCGCGCTTCATACCTTCTCCACCAGCCGCTTGCCGAACAACCCGGTGGGCCGGAATGCGAGCACCAGGATGACCAGCCCGAAGACCGCCACTTCACGCCATTGCGCCTGCCAGAGGTTCACGAGCGACTCGAACACGCCCAGGACAAAGCCACCGACGACGCAACCGCGCGGGTTGCTCAGCCCACCGATCATCGCGCCGGAAAAGCCCTTGAGCCCCACCGTCAGCCCCATGAAGAGCGAAGCCTGCGCAATCGGCGCCAGAAGGAACCCGGACAGGCCCGCCAGCGCGGAACTGACGACGAAGGCGCCGACCATCACCGCGTTGGTGTTGATGCCCATCAGGCTCGCCACGTTGCCATTGGCGGCCACCGCACGCATGGCTTTCCCCACCATCGTGCGGTTCATCACCCAATCGAAAAGGATCATGATGACAACGGCGACGGCCAGCGTGAGGAGCTCCTGCGGACGAACCCCGACCCCGAGCAATCGAATGACGGAGTCCCCGACCGGTCCCGGGACCACCACCGGCTTGGGGCCCCAGATCGCCAGCCCGATGCTTTGAAGAATGACGCCGAAGCCCAGCGTGCTCATGACCCACGCCATGCCGGGCCGGCCTGCGAACGGGCGCACGCCGATCACGTACAGCAACCACCCGAGCAGCCCCATCACTCCCAGCGCAGCGGCGAGCGCCAGCAGTTGGGCGCCGGCGCCCGGCACGGCCTGGCC